>JAAYJY010000137.1 GCA_012522705.1 Syntrophomonadaceae bacterium
AGCTATGAAGATGTCTTCGGCATCTGCGAAAGATTGACCACAGGATATTCTCCGCGTAGAGTCTATAGATTGTGCTTATAATTGTTGCTCAATATTTCGTCCGCCGTACATAATTCTTGCTACAGCTACTGTATTCTCTTGTTGTGACACCAGATAAAACACGAGATAATTGTCCACTGGAAGAATTCTTAATCCTTTAGTGTGCCAAGGCTCATCTTCATATAGTTTATGGCGTCCCGGCATTTCACTAAGCCCATCAACTGCCTCCATAATCCGCTTGGCTTGTTTTTTCGCTGTTTCTGGCACAAGCAAAATATTGGCGATATAATCAAGCACATCTGCCAGATCTTGTTCGGCTTCCTTGGTATAAACAATCCTATAGCTCATATTCCATATTCCCGGTGCATTCGTTCCGCCACACTTTGAGATGATACGACCCTTCCCGAGGCTAAATCTGCAAGTCCTTTTTCAATTTCCTGATTAAATTGTTCTTTTGTCAAATTGCCATATGAAAGGGGCTTATTCTGAGAAACTTTAATTTCAAAGGGAAGTCCGTTTTGCAGAACAACCTGCCGCAAAAAAATATTTATGGCATTGGACATAGGAATCCCTAGCTTTTCTAATACTATTTCAGCCTGTTCCTTTATTTCCGGCTCAACACGGGCAAATATGTTAGCTGTTTTGGCCATATAACATTGCCTCCTCCCTGATAATTATATTTATACTATTATGTATTGCTTTGTGCAAGCAAAGTGCCACGTCATCGGTCGTTGCTGCTGGCCCATAATGTCCGGCGATAGACGGCATATGTTGTCCAAAAGTTGATGGACTTACTAGCCGTGATTTCCCCATGTGGGGGCAGACCTTGGTGTCAATTCTGGACGATAGGCCAAACCCACAGCAACAAGAGGTGCTATTTATTATGCCTTAACATACTGGAATATATTATCAGTTATTAATGAGTTAAATGCTGCTGGAGCCGAGTGTATCAGTATCAATGGGGAACGAATTACGGCTAGCAGCCAAATTAGTAATCAACAAACGAGTATACTGCTCAGGCTCATGATTCCGGATCAATTAAAAGCGCGCATTAAATATATCCACAGAACGATGTGAGGAATGATAATTGATACAGCTATGCTGTTTATCCAATAAGACAGGGAAGAATATCCCTTCTTCCGGGCAAATAAGAATAAAGCCAGCATTAAAATAGCTACAGAAGCAATGAACCACCTAATGGAAATAATCGAAAAACTAACTCCTACTACTCTTGTAGATATGCCAAAGCCGCTATTTTGCGGGCTTATCAAATTGTAGGCTGCATTGAAAAGTGAAGTCCATGTAAAGATCAAGAATATAAATGCTATTATACATAAGAGAACAGACAACCAATTGCTTGATGGCCATTTGTCATTCATCTATATCACCTCTCAAAATACTATTGCCTTTATATTACAAGACAATCTCATTATATGGGAGCATTATTGTCCACTGTAAAGGAGGAGCAGGATGAATAGGAAAAAACAGGCACTTGCTCTGGGGGCAGCGCTTTTGATTCTGGTTGTGGCCGGGATTTATATGTTTTACCAGAGCAATGATGAAGACGGTGAGCCAAGCCTAACCGTTTCGGACCAGACCGAAACCTTCACTGCGCAAGCCAGTGGCCAGTGACCCTCATCGTTCAATTTATTGTGCGTATTTTTCGAGGAACGCAGCCGTGTTGCAACCAGCTCGATCCACCATGACCAACTGCCCCGAGTTTTATAACCCTAAAAACCTGCTTTGGCCACGAAAATATCGTATAAGTTTAATAAGGCATCATTTTCCAGACTGCGAACACAGAGATTGGCACGACCAAGGGTTTTGCTGAAGCAGCCGTGAAACCAATAAAATAAATCCGAAACGTACAAAGGCAAACTTGGCGAAAGCCAGGGACGCAAAGCCAGGGGTCTAAAGCGCGATGCTATGACAGCCGGTTGCCAGGCTAGTAGGGTCATGGTCCGAACTGCGGCAACTGCTGCGGTTATTTTTTATCTGTCCAGCCTGGTATTTCTGCCGCGGATGATCCGGGATGCGATATATATCCATGAATAATTGGAAGGGTGAATCAAAATGATCAACCTACTGATGGTCCTGGCCGATAATGACGAGGCTCAGAAAATATACGAAGTGCTGAGAGGTTCCAAATGCCATTTCGACTGTTATTGCGCTCATAATGCCCCGGAGGCGCTGAAAATGTTGGATGAGAACAAGATGGAGTTGATCATCTTGGACGCGGACCTGCGTGATGGATCGGGACTGGAATTGGCTCAGCAGATACGCCGTCTTGCCTGTTATCAATTCACTTGGATCATCTTCCTGAGCCGGGACAACCAGTATGAGGTCGAGGCTTATCGGAAGATCCGCTGCTATGATTTTGTCGTCAAACCCTATCATGAAGAATTGTTGCTGGCTACTGTCGAGATGCTCAGTCGCTACAAGATCACCGACGTATCTGAAGACGACCGGGTGGTGGTTACCTTTAAACACCGGGATAGTTATCTGCGAATCCCGGCCCGGGACATCCTGTACTTCGAGGTATTCGGCAACAATTCCACCCTCTATACCTACACTGAAGAGTATCTTCTAAAAAAGATGTCCTTAAGAAGGATAAAGCTGATGCTGCCCAAGTATTTTGTCCAATGCCACAAATCGTTCATAGTCAACCGCAATTATATCGAATCCATCCAGAAGGGCCCCTACGGATGGGAGATAAGACTCAAAGATTACGACCGCGCGGTGCCTAGCGGAGACAAATACAAGGGCAACATAACCATGTTTTGATTATGGGGGTCGCTGCTATGTCATCATGATCAAAAGCCCGCCGGCGTAGGCGGGCTTTGTTTTTGGTGCGCACTAGTAGTTCATTCCGTATGCCGGCAAAATGACAATATGGATAGTCACGGACGGCTTGTGCTAGAATTAATCAGACGTCCGATAGGACATTTGATACAGACAGGGCTGGTGAAATCGTTGGCCGGGTTTGTCATACAAGGAGGTTTGCCGATGTTGGATCTCTTGAAAAAGCGGAGGAGCATCCGCAGATATAAACCAGTGCCGCTGCTGAGGGACGAGATGGAGCGGTTGGTAGCCATGGCGCTGTTGTCTCCATCTTCGCGGGGCCGTCAGCCCTGGGAATTTATCATGGTTACCGACCCTGGAATGCTGGACAAGTTATCGATCAGCAAGCCCCACAGCGCTTCCTTTCTAAGAGGAGCCGCGTTGGGGGTCGTCATCATTGGTGATCCAGGTATATCCGACGTGTGGGTGGAAGACACCTCCATCGCCGCCACCCTGGTCCATCTGGCCGCCACATCGATGGATTTGGGGTCCTGCTGGATCCAGATCCGGGGCCGTAAACACAGCCCCGATGAGACGGCCGGGGACTACATTAAAGGCCTGCTGGATATTCCCGACAGGTTTGAGGTGGAGGCTATCATGGCGGTCGGATACCCTGACGAAGTGAAGGCTCCCCATAGCGAAGAGAAACTCCCCTACGAAAAAGCGCATCTGGAGAGATTCGGTACTCCCTGGAAAGGCTAAAAGAGGGCATCAACATAGCCGGGTAGTGGGCGAGTGAAGCAAAAGAACCGTCCCCATGCATCAAAAAGATTGGGGACTCGAAGCCTGACGCGGCTGGGGTCTGGGTTGGAAAGTTAATGGAGAGGTATTTGATTTGCAGGGAATGGATGCAACCATCGCGGTGGCCGTGTTCGTGTTGGCCTACGGGATGATCATGGCGGAAAAACTGCACCGGGCCATGGTGAGCCTGGCCGGGGCGGTGTTAATAGTATTGTTTGGGATTTTGACCCAGGAAGAGGCCTTTGCCGGCATCGATTGGAATACCATCGGCTTGTTGGTGGGGATGATGATTATCGTGGGTATCACCAGGCGCAGCGGCGTCTTTGAGTTCCTGGCCATATGGGCGGCCAAGGTCTCCAAGGGGCGACCAGTCATGCTCTTGGTACTGCTGACGGTTATCACCGCCTTTTTATCGGCTTTCTTGGACAATGTGACTACCGTCTTGCTGATCGTGCCGGTCACCTTTGCCATCACCGACCAGCTGAAGCTGAATCCCGTGCCTTTTTTGATCTGTGAGGTGATCGGCTCCAATATCGGGGGGACCGCCACCCTTATAGGGGATCCGCCCAATATCCTGATCGGTTCGGCCACCCAATTGGGATTCAATGATTTCATAATTAACCTGGCCCCGGTGGTATTGATCATAATGCCGGTGATAATAGGCCTTATGGTTTTAATCTATGGTCGCAGTTTCCAGGTCGACGAAGCTGATCAACAAAAAGTCATGGCCATGAACGAATGGGATGCGATAAGAGACTGGGTTATCCTGAAGAGGTCGTTGGCGGCTCTGGCCCTGACTATTTTGGGATTTTTCCTGCACCAGGCCCTGCACCTGGAGTCAGCCACCATTGCCCTGGCCGGAGCAGTACTGTTGATGATCGTCACCCGGGAGGAACCGGAAGATGTGTTGCTGAGCGTAGAATGGCCCACTTTGTTCTTCTTTATGGGGGTGTTTGTAATGGTGGAGGGCCTGGTCAAAACCGGAGTCATCACTAACCTGGCCCAGCAGGCCCTGGTCCTGACCCAGGGCAATTTTCCCCTCACCGCCATCCTGATTTTGTGGGTATCGGCTTTTGCTTCCGCCATCGTTGACAATATCCCCTTTGTGGCGGCGATGATCCCCCTGTTGAAGGACATGGGGGCCATATCGGGGATGCCCATGGATCCCCTGTGGTGGTCGCTGGCCTTGGGGGCTTGTCTGGGAGGCAATGGTACCCTGATCGGGGCATCGGCCAATGTGGTGGTGGCCGGCATCGCCGAGCGCAACGGCTTTAAAATAACCTTCTGGGGTTTCACCAAGATAGGCATGCCATTGATGATCGTCTCCGTAACCATTGCTACGGGTTACATATATCTGCGCTATCTCATGTAATCAAATGCCAGGACGTTCATACCGGGGGTATTGCCATAAGTCTCCGGTGCGGCTGTCAGTATAGTGCAGGGGTCTCGGCCGGACAATGTGGTGCTTTGGTTATCCGCGCCGGAACTCGACGATAAAGGGCAGGTTGCGGTATTCCTCTTCATGGTCCAACCCGTATCCGACCAGGTAGAGGTCGGGCATGGTGAAACAACAGTAGTCGATTTGGATGGGCAATAGACGCCCGGCGGGATTGTCCAGCAGGGTGCAGATCTTAAGGCTGGCCGGCTGGGCCGCTTCCAGGTGCTGGCGGACCAGCCCCAGGGTCAGGCCTGTGCCGATGACGTCCTCCACCAGCAACACCTGCTGTCCCTGCAGATCGTAGTCAAGATCTTTGACGAACTGGATGCCGCCCCCGTTTTTCTTGGAGGCCTCGGAAGGCACCCGGGTAGAGAGGAAATCGATCTTGAGAGGCATGGTCAGATGGCGGGTCAGATCCGCCACGAAATAGATAGCGCCCTTCAGGACACTTACGATAATCAAATCTTGCCCCTCGTAATCGCGGTTGATCTCCGCGGCTACCTCTTTGAGCCGCTCCATGATCTGGTCTTGGGTGAAGACGACCTTGCCGGGCCCGCTCTTACTCATTTGATTCCGCCTCCTTCATCAACCCGAATCTCTTTACCAGGGTATTGAAGTCGCGTTTGAAAACGATGTTTACGTTGGTACCCGGGTAGAGCTTCCTGAGCGCCTGCACCTTTTTCTTCTTCTGGGCTACATAACGCTGGTCCATGGTGGTCAGCTCAATGTAGGTATCGAACTTGGGCAGGTAGAAATCCGGGGAGAAGGCCTGGGTCACATTGCCTTCGGCATCCCACTGGATGGGGAAGGTGCGTGGTTCGTACTCCCAATCCAAGCCGTGCATGTCAAGTATCCGGGCAAATTCCTCCTCCGAGGGATGTTTAAAAATAACCTGTTGGCCCTGCTCTTCCGCCGCCGCTGGAACCTCGGCCGGCAGGGCAGAGGATTGGCGGTGCTCAGCCATGCACTGTATGAACTGGGCGGCTTCATCGATGCCCAGGTTATCAGTGTTCAAAATCACATTATACAGAAATGGGTCAGACCAATCCTTGCTATAAATAGTCGATATGTAACGTTTGTGTTTGCGGTCGGATAGAGTCATGAAGCGTTCGGCGTCCCTGAGCTCCAAACCTCGTTTTTCGATTATGCGCTGGATCCTAACCTGCGGCGAGGCGGTTATCCTGACGTGCAGGGCATTAGGGTGATCGGCGAACACTATCTGCGCGCCCATGCCGAAGATGATGACCGGTCCTTGTTCCACTTGGGCCTTGAGCCGGATTTCCAGGTGTTCGGCAAAAGTCAGGCCTTCGGACGATTTAGCCAGAAAAAAAGCGGGGCTTTCGGCCAGCATGTGCATTTCGTGCCGGGAAGCGACGTCAGGAAACACATTGCTCATGGCCATGTCCCGGGTCAGAAGCCGGATATTCATATTGCGGGCCAGCTGATGGGTTATCTCCTCGCCCATACTGCCCGTCTGTCGGGAAACCGTGATCAGCAATAGGGTCACCTCTCACATTCGGGTGTTACCAGGGAAAGAAAACCCCCATGGTGATTATATCTACCCTTATTATAACATTAATATTCGCTGCCTAAACGTGAGACTCCTGCGTGAGTGAGGTGGGTGCAGCAGAAAAATCTCCATAGGTTGGTAAGTCATACCATTAATCGGGTGCAATTGCAGCGGTATTCAAGGCCTAGTTTACGGCACGAGCTTCAGGGCTGAACTTCCGGGCTCAGCCTCAATGTTAAGCGGGAAGGTCCTCTTAATACCGCCCGAAGTACGGTATAATAAGGACGATTCACCGGACATCAGCTGGTGCCGGCGAAAAATATCGGCCCTTTCCGGGAATTTTGAGCGCTCGGACCATGGGCAGCGGAGGTTGTTGTATGCAGGATTACTGGTTTTATGAAAAGCACACGGAAGGATATGAGGTAAGGTGGAGGATCACTGAGATACTGCATCAGGAGGCCACCCCCTATCAAAAACTAGCCGTGATCGAAACGGTGGAATGGGGGCGGGCCCTGATATTGGACGGGGTGCTGCAAATTGCCGATAAGGATGAATATATTTACCATGAGATGATAACCCATGTGACCATGAACGGCCATCCCCATCCCCAGGATATGCTGATCATCGGCGGCGGTGACGGCGGCGCGCTGCGAGAGGCCGTCAAACACCCAGACTTACGGCACCTGGACCTGGTCGAGATCGACCGCCGGGTGGCGGAGATCAGCCAGCAGTATTTCCCCCGCGTGTCATGTGCCTTCGCTGACCCCCGGGTGAATGTGCACTTTGCGGATGGATTTGATTACATCAAGGCGCCCGTCCGTCAATATGATTTGGTCATCGTCGATAGCTCCGACCCGGTAGGTCCTTCAATTAAGCTGTTCAGCGAGGAGTTTTACCGGGACCTGCACCAGATACTTAGACCTGATGGCATGGTGGTGGTACAATCCGAATCACCGGTCTTCTATGCCGACCAGTTCGCTGCCTGCCACGCCAATCTCCGCCAGGTTTTCCCTATCGTCGAAGTCTATCTGGCTCCCATCGCCACCTATGTAAGTGGGCCCTGGTCCTTCACCATAGGCAGCAAACGCTATGACCCCCGGACCATCAATAATGAGCAACCGGTGACCACCGGCCTGCAATACTACACGGAAGAATTGCACCGGGCGGCCTTCTGCCTGCCGGGCTTCGTCAGGGAGCTGATCTTAAAGTAGGCTCTATTTGATTTCGGCATGATATTCCTGCAGCGATTTCAGCCGGGAATCGCCCCGGTCGTTCTCTTTATAGGCGGCGATGCCGGTGGCGCTGGCGTGGGCGGCAGCCATGGTGGTCAGGTAGGCCACCTTGTTCCGGATGGCCGCCTTGCGGATGTAGGAATCATCATACTGGCTGCGTTTGCCCGATGGGGTGTTGATTATCAACTGCAGTTCCTGGTTGGCGATGGCATCCAGGATATTGGGGCGCCCTTCGTACAGTTTCTTGATCTCCACCGAATCCACTCCGTTATCCTGCAGATATTGGTTGGTCCCGCCGGTAGCTCTGATTTTGAATCCGATCCGTTCAAATTCCCGGGCGGTTTCCAGGGCGACCGGTTTGTCCTCGTTGGTCACGCTTATCAGCACCGTGCCCTCGATGGGCAGGGGAGATTGGGTGGCTTCCTGGGATTTGAAGTAAGCCAGGCCGAATGAATCGGCGATCCCCAGCACCTCGCCGGTGGAACGCATCTCGGGACCCAGGAGGGGAGCGACCTCCGGGAACATGTTGAAGGGGAGCACGGCTTCTTTGACCCCGAAGTGAGGGATGTTTTTGCGGACCAGTTGGTACATATCATATGCCCGCCCATCGTTATGGGCCATCATTATCTCGGTAGCTATGCGGGCCATCTGTACATTACAGACTTTGGAAACCAGGGGAACGGTGCGGGAGGCGCGGGGGTTGGCTTCGAGGACATAGACCTGGTCATCGGCAATGGCATATTGCATGTTCATCAGCCCCACCACATTTAGTTCGCGGGCGATCCGGCGGGTATACTCCTCAATGGTGGCGATGTGGCGGGCGGGGATGCTGACCGGGGGAATCACGCAGGCGGAATCACCGGAATGGACACCCGCCAATTCTATATGCTCCATGACCGTGGGGACGAAGGCATTTCGGCCGTTGGCAATGGCATCAGACTCTGCTTCGATGGCGTTGCTGAGGAAGCGGTCTATCAATATCGGCCTCTCCGGGGTCACGTCGGCGGCTGCGGTTATATACTGGCACAGCATCTCCTCGTCGTGGACCACTTCCATGCCCCGCCCGCCCAGAACGTAGGAGGGACGGACCATCAGCGGGTAGCCGATCCGGTTGGCTATGGCCAGGGCTTCGTCAATATCCACCGCCATACCCGACTCGGGCATGGGGATCTCCAGCTTCTCCATTACCTGCCGGAAAAGGTCGCGGTCCTCGGCCAGGTCAATGGTATCCGGAGAGGTGCCCAGGATATTGACCCCGGCCTTCATCAAGTCGCCGGCGATGTTTAAAGGGGTCTGGCCTCCGAATTGCACTATTACCCCCAGGGGTTTTTCTTTTTCATAAATGCTCAAAACATCTTCCACCGTCAACGGTTCAAAATACAGCTTGTCGGAGGTGTCATAGTCAGTCGATACCGTTTCCGGGTTGCAGTTGACCATGACCGTCTCATAGCCAAGGTCGCGCAGGGCCAGGGCGGCATGCACACAACAGTAATCGAATTCTATCCCCTGGCCGATGCGATTGGGCCCGCCGCCCAGCACCATTACCTTGGGGCGGTCGCTGCTGCTGGTCTTATCGGGGGCATTGTAGGTCGAATAATAATAAGCGGCGTACAATACCCCGCTTACCAGAACCGCCTCCCAACTCTCCACCATCCCCAAGGCGGTGCGGCGTTGGCGGATCTCGGTTTCGGTAACCCCCAGCAACCGGGCCAGGTAACCATCGGCAAAACCATCCTCTTTGGCCTTGATCAGCAGGGCATCAGGGATTTCGCCCTTGCATTCCAGCATGGCTTCTTCCAGCCGCACCAGTTGCTGCATCTGCTCGATGAACCAGGGTTTGATATGAGTAAGTTTGTGCAGGTAGCTGACCGGCGCCCCTTTGCGCAGGGCTTCATACATCAGGAATTGACGTTCGCTGGATGGTTCGGCTAGCAAGGCCAGCAGTTCGTCCAGGCTGCGCTGGTTGAAATCCTTGGCGAAACCCAGGCCCAAGCGTCCGATTTCCAGGGAACGGACCGCCTTCTGCAAGGCCTCCTTGTAATTCTTGCCGATGCTCATGACTTCGCCCACGGCCCGCATCTGGGTACCCAGCCGGTCGATGGAACCGGGGAATTTTTCGAAGGCCCAGCGGGCGAATTTTATAACCACGTAATCTCCCGAGGGGGTGTATTTATCCAGGGTGCCTTCCTTCCAGTAGGGTATCTCGTCCAGGGTCATCCCGGCGGCCAGCATGGCGGAGATCATAGCGATGGGAAAACCGGTGGCCTTGGAAGCCAGGGCTGAGGAGCGGGAGGTGCGAGGATTGATCTCTATTATGGTGACCCGGCCCGTCTGGGGGTCGTGGGCAAACTGCACATTGGTGCCGCCCACTACATCGATGGCCTCCACCACCGCATAGGCATAACGCTGCAGCCGCTGCTGCAGTTCGGGACTGATGGTCAGCATGGGGGCCGAGCAAAACGAGTCGCCGGTGTGAACTCCCATGGGATCGATGTTTTCAATGTAACAGACAGTTATTTTCTGGTTCTTGGCGTCGCGGACCACTTCCAATTCCAGCTCTTCCCAGCCCAGCACCGATTCCTCCACTAACACCTGTCCCACCAGGCTGGCTGCAATACCGCCGGCAGCAATGGTCCGCAGCTCATCCAGGTTATAGACCAGACCGCCGCCAGTTCCGCCCATGGTATAGGCAGGTCGGATGACCACCGGAAAACCCATTTCCAGGGCGATGGCCTCGGCCTCGGTCACCGAGTAGGCGGGCTTGCTGTGCGGCATGGCTATCCCCAGCCGGTCCATGATGGCTTTAAAGGCGATCCGATCCTCACCGCGCTCGATGGCATCCATCTGCACGCCGATGACCTGGACCCCATATTTGTCCAGCACCCCGGCTTTATATAGTTCCGAACTCAGATTAAGAGCTGACTGTCCGCCCAGATTGGGGAGCAATGCGTCAGGCCTTTCTTTGGCGATTATGTCGGTGAGGCTTTTCAGGTTGAGTGGTTCGATGTAGGTGGTGTCGGCGATTCCGGGATCGGTCATTATGGTGGCGGGATTGGAATTCACCAGCACGATTTTATATCCCAGCTGGCGCAGCGCCTTGCAGGCTTGGGTCCCCGAGTAATCAAATTCACAGGCCTGGCCGATGATGATCGGCCCGGAGCCGATGATTAGGATCTTGTTTATATCGGTTCGTTTTGGCATTGGCATCCTCCCAACATAGATTAGGGTTTTATCATATAGTCTCTGAGAGTCTTTGACCCTGGCGTCTTTTATCAACGCTTATGTCTTTTTCAACGCTTAATTGTAGCAGATTATGCCGGCTTGCGAAAACAAGTTTGATTTGCATACAGTATTCCCATTGGATGCCTGGCCATATCAAATGGGTCAGCAGTGCCGGAGGCGGTTGAGCCGCATGAATGAACAGGGAAGGGATAGAATCCGAAGCGAGAAACTTCTGGGGGGAAAGGAAGGACACGTGCGGGTGTAATTATGGAGCGGATCGGAGAAAAAAGCGGGGGATAGGATTATTTGTTCCCGGTATCGTGCCGTAGGCGCTCATTCAGGCGGTCGGTATTATCCTGATGGCAACGGGTGCCTTAGCCGATATGGCAGTTTTTGATGGGTGGTCATGGACGGTAAGCAGCCCGCAGCATCTTTATCTCCGCGGCGTATCCTTCCACGTTATTGGGGGTCTCCAGGTAAAAAGGCAAACTGCGCAGGCGGGGATGGTTGATGACATTGACTATGGCCTTCAGGCCCAGAACTCCGGCACCGATTTTGGCATGGCGGTCCTTGTGAGCGCCGAAAGGGGTGAGGCTGTCATTGAGGTGGATGGCTTTGAGCCGTTCCAGGCCGATGATGCGATCGAACTCGTCCAGAACTCCGTCCAGATCGTTCACCAGGTCATAACCGGAGCTGTATACGTGGCAGGTGTCCAGGCAGACGCCCAATTTGTCATTTCGATCAGTGTTTTCGATAATAGCCTGGAGTTCCTGGAAAGTGCTGCCTACCTCACTGCCTTTGCCGGACATGGTTTCCAACAGGACGGTGGTGGTTTGCTGGGGGCCAAGGACCTGGTTGAGCAAATCGATTGTGAGCTCCAGGCCGGCTTCAATCCCCTGGCCCACATGGCTTCCGGGGTGGAAGGTATAATAGTTGCCGGGCAGGTTTTCCATGATCGCCATATCATCAGCCATGACCATGTGGGCGAACTCCCGTACCTTCTGATGGGCGGAACCGGGATTCAGAGTATAGGGGGCATGAGCCAGCAGGGGAGCAAAAGCGTGCTCAGCCGCCAGGGTCAGAAGGGCGGCCACGTCTTTCTGGTCAATCCGCCTGGCCTTGCTGCCCCGGGGATTGCGGGTGAAGAACTGAAAGGTGTTGGCCCCGATGCTCAGGGCCTCTTGGCCCATATGCAGGTATCCTTTGGAAGCGGAAAGGTGACATCCCAGATAAAACAAAGCCTTCTCCTCCTCACTTGTCGATCAGGGGGACGGATCTCTCGGCCGACCCGAGATGTCAGGTCCCTCCATTCAGGTTCTGCGGCTTGGACTGGGATGAGGAATCACCGTGCCATGTCAGTCGCTATTTGCGCAGTGAACCCAGCACTCCGCGCACCAGCTGCCGGGTAAACGAGGTGCTCAGGGTGTTTATGGCGGTCTTGCCCATTTTCTCCAGCATGGTGTCGGGTTGCCGGCCTCGGCGGGCGGGGCGGTCATAATTGCCGCGGTCCCGTTCTCTGGCCTTGCGGGTCTTTTCTTGCTCCGCCTCTTCCGCTTCCCGGGCGTACTTCCGCTGCAGGTATTCATAAGCGGAGTCCCGGTCCACGCTCTGCTCATATTTGTTCCTGAAAATCGAGCCCCTTGTCAGCTCTCGCCGGGTAGCCAGGTCGATGGGACCCATCAGACTGCGCGGGGGCAGGATAAAAGCCCGTTCTACCACCGAGGGGCGGCCTTTCTCATCCAGAAATGACACCAGGGCTTCGCCTACCGCCAGCTCGGTGATGACTTGGTCGACGGGGTAATGGGGATTCTGGCGGAAGGTTTCCGCCGCCGCCTTGATGGCCTTCTGCTCTCTGGGGGTATAAGCTCTAAGGGCGTGCTGGACCCGGTTACCCAACTGTCCCAGTATCTTGTCCGGGATGTCAGTAGGATTCTGGGTGACAAAATAAACCCCCACGCCCTTGGAGCGCACCAGCCGCACCACCTGTTCGATCCGGTTCATCAGCACGTCGGGAGCGTCATCGAACAACAGGTGGGCTTCATCGAAGAAGAAGACTATCTTGGGCTGGTCCAGGTCGCCCACCTCGGGGAGCTCCTCAAACAATTCGGAGAGCAGCCATAGCAGGAAGGTGGAGTACAGGGCGGGAGACTGGAACAGCTTGTCACACGACAGGATATTTATCATGCCCCGGCCATCAGGGTCGGAGCGGATGAAATCATGTACTTCCAGGGCGGGCTCGCCGAAGAAAAGATTGCCCCCCTGGTCCTCCAGGACCAGCAAGGCTCTCTGGATGGCGCCCACCGATTGCTTGGAGATGGTACCGTACTGGATGGTATAATCAGAGGCATTTTCAGCCACATAAACCAACATGGCGCGCAGATCCTTCAAGTCCAGCAGCAGCAGGCCCGAGTCGTCGGCGATGCGGAACACCAGGTTGAGTACCCCGGTCTGGACGTCGTTGAGGTTTAACAGCCGCGACAGCAACAGCGGTCCCATCTCCGAGATAGTCGTGCGCACCGGCAAACCCTGCTCGGCGAACACATCCCAGTAATCCACGGGGTAAGCCTGGTAATTGAAATCCTCTAGACCCAGGGCGTTGATGCGCTCCTCCATCTTGGCATTGCTGACCCCGGGAGCGCACAAACCGGACAGGTCGCCCTTGATATCGGTGAGAAACACCGGGGTGCCGATAGCGCTGAAAGATTCCGCCATCACCTTAAGGGTGACGGTCTTGCCGGTACCAGTGGCCCCGGTGATGAGCCCATGGCGGTTGGCCATGCGGGGGTGCAGGCAGAGGGGGTTCTGGCCTTTGGCTATTAAAAGTTGGTTATCCATAACGGGATCACTCCTACAAATATTCTTCCAGTGTTCTGCATTCCGCCGGTATTCTACAATTATAGCAGAACATATTGTGAAATTAAGCCAGAGTCGTGGTGCTGCCAAACGGGCAGTCTGGAATAAATGGAGAAGGAGTGGGGGAAGAGTTTGAACGACCGACCAAGCTCCTGGATGTGGGAATAAAGGAAAAGGTGTCACGAGAACCATCCCCTTGACACCTAGGGGGTAGCCAAGATGACTTCCACCAGGCTGCGCTTGGGCACATGATGGACGCCCTGCTCATCGCGCCAGTAGCGCACGTCTCCATCGGCGCCGATTTCCTCCAGGACGATCTGCTCCTTGGGATGACCTATGGCGATGACCGCTTGGATCTCATACCCGTCCCCCAAGTCCAGCACCTCGCTGAGGCGCTTCTTTTCCACCGCCATCAGGAAACACCCGGCCAGTCCTTTCTCCACCGCGCCCAGCAGGATGCTCATACCCGCAAACCCCTGATCCTGGGCTAGCATGGGGCCTACTCCCATGTCTCGCACCATGACGATGAAAGCGGATGGCTTTTCTCCCTCCGGGGGGCTTTTCCACCCTTTGATGTAGCCTGCCCAGGTCAGGCAATCGTTGATGCGATGGTTCAAGCCGGGCTTATTGGACAGAATGTATTTCAGTCCCTGGCGATTATGACCGGAAGGCGCCAACCGGGCCAGGTCCACTAATTCCCTCAAGGTATCCAGAGGCACTGGCCGGTCCTGGTGATAGCGGCGGCAGGTACGATTGCGGATGATCAAATCCTTCAGCATTCATCTCACCTCGAAATTTTCTATCATTATGCTCCAAATGACGGACTAATGGAAATAATTTGCGGACTTGCATTCAGGACCGAAAATAAGGGATTATATTAGGTAAGTTGTGCTCTGGATGTCTTCTGGATGCCGCATGACATAAGAGGGGCGTGAATATATGCTGAAAAGATTGGGTTGGGCAGCGGCGGTGTTGCTGGTCTCAGCCCTGGCTTGGTGGTACTATCCCAGCGATTTTGGCACCCAACGGCCGCCAAAACTGCCTCCTGCTGTACCGATAGTGGAGGGAGAGATCGTCAAGAGCCACGAAGAGATTTTCGCAACCGGCAAAGGTTACATTATCGAGACCAGGGTTCCTGCTAAATTTGAGGATGTGTCCACTGATTATCAGAAGCAGTTTGCTCGTTTAGGATATCAGATCACTGTTACTAACTCTGGCTCCGCCGGGGAGGAGATGGTCACTTACGTGGCTCAACAGCATGATCATACCGTAATGGTGGAGATCGTTTGGAAGGACAAGCTGACTTACGTGACGACTGCAGTGCACATGCACAAATGGATCCTGCTCTAGAATTACAGGGTGAGGAGGGGAAGGGGGTTCCTTGGCCGGCGCGATACTTCACCCATTTTCTCTGGAATTACACTAATCATGGATACCTCAAAAATCGATGCGAGCACCGATTGGGGAAAGAAGTCACGGGCTGATTAGTGGACTAAAGCTGGCAGAAGAGGGTAAAATAACTAAACGCAAACACTTTGGAAAGGAAGATAAACATGAGCCAATTGCCTATCGTCACTATCGAGATGGAAGACGGCCGAACCATCACCGCCGAGCTCTATCCGGAGATTGCTCCCAACACGGTCAACAACTACATCAGCCTGATCAAGAAGGGCTTCTATGACGGTGTCATCTTTCACCGGGTGATACCGGGATTCATGATACAGGGTGGAGATCCTCAGGGGACCGGCATGGGCGGGCCTGGTTATTCGATAAAAGGAGAATTCAGCAAGAACCGTTTCCAGAACGACCTTAAGCATTCCCGGGGTGTCCTGTCCATGGCCCGATCCATGATGCCTGACTCGGCTGGCTCCCAGTTCTTCATAATGCATGCCGATTCGCCCCACCTGGATGGCCAGTATGCCTCCTTTGGCAAGGTGACCGCCGGTCTGGAAGTGGTAGACTTCATCGCCAGTGCTTCCCGGGACAGGAACGACCGGCCCCGCCAGGAACAGCGCATCAAGAAGATGACGGTGGATACCCAAGGGCAGGAATATCCCGAACCCGAGAAAGCCTAGCGCCCCGAAGTTGAACAACAGCAGGAATAACCGTGGGTTATAACCAACTCGACAGGCTGGACGGCAGTTGTAATAGCGACCCGACCTTTGGTATTATATGATGTGACTAGTGAAAAACATCTAGGAGGAGTTTTAATGGCTGATCAAAATAAGATCCTGGTTGAGGTATAGCAGGGGACCCAGTCCATGGGTGGCGGTTGTAGCTGTACCGGCGGCTGTCCTTCGGCAGCGACTTGTGGTACTCCTGTCGATTATACGGAAGCGGCCACCAAACTGTTCGACGACCTCAAGCAGGCTTACGGCGACAAAGTAGAGGTCAAATATGTGGACGTGGATAAGGAAGGACTGGGAGACTATCCGGTCATGAACCAGGTCCTGCAGATGGGTTATCCTTATCCCATCACCCTAGTCAATGGAGCACCCAAATTCGCCGGCGGGATCATGGTCAACGAAATCAAACAGATCATCGACGAAGAGATAAAAGGCCAGGCGAATTAATACCAGCGTTGACGCATTTTGTCGTTGATGATAATATGAATCAAAATTAATCAGCGATATTCCTTTCTTCGGGGTTGGGTGAAATTCCCTATCGGCGGTAAAGCCCGCGAGCCTTTGGGCATGATCCGGTGAGATTCCGGGGCCGACAGTTACAGTCTGGATGGGAGAAGGAGGGCCGATAGCGAATGGCTGCCTTTAGACGGCCGTAATTGCTATGGAAGCTCGTATTTTCTGTTCGCAAACCCTGAGTTTAAAACCAGGGTTTTTCTTTTGCGCATGGTTGAGCCTCGAAAGAGGACATTAGGAACGGGGTGAGATTTCATGACAAATATGAAAACGGATGAAAAATACATGGATCAGGCCCTGGAACTGGCGGCGTTGGCCCGCGGCCGGACCAGTCCCAATCCCTTGGTGGGAGCGGTACTGGTCAAAGACGATAAAGTGATCGGGGAGGGGTACCACCATCAGGCGGGAACTCCCCATGCCGAGATCCATGCTTTGAACCAGGCCGGCGATCAGGCCCGGGGCGCCACCCTATATGTGACCCTGGAGCCCTGCACCCACGTTGGCCGCACCCCGCCCTGTGCTGACGCAGTGATCGCCGCCGGGGTGGCCCGGGTGGTCATCGCTGCCCTGGATCCCAATCCCAAGGTAGCCGGCAATGGGCTGCGCAAACTGCGGGAGGCCGGGATCGAGGCCGAAGCCGGGGTGCGGGAAAAGCGGTCGAGGCGGTTGAACGAGGTATTCTGGAAATACATCCAGACCGGGCAGCCCTTGATAGCACTGAAAACCGCCATGACCCTGGACGGCAAGATCGCCACCTACAGCGGCGATTCCCGGTGGGTAACCGGAGACAGTGCCCGCCAGGAGGTCCACCGGCTGCGCAACATTTATGACGGCATCCTGGTCGGGAGCGGTACGGTGCTCAAGGATGATCCCCGTCTTAATACCCGACTGAAAGGCACGGGAGTGCGGGACCCGGTGCGGATCATCATCGACGGCCGGCTGCAAATGCCACTGGATGGCAATATCGCCCGCACCGCCCAGCGCCAGAGGACCCTGGTGTTTTGTTCCAACCAGGCCGACTCCCGAACCCAGTTGAAGATGGAACGGATGGGGCTGCATGTTATCGGTCTGGGCTGCTCGCCGGATATCGTGCCCCTAGAGGAGGTAATGCAGATCCTGGGACGAATGGAGATCTGCAGCGTGCTGGTGGAAGGCGGGGGAGAGATCAATGGCTACCTCCTCGAACACGAGCTGGTGGACAAGGTCTATTGGTTTATAGCCCCGAAACTTATCGGCGGGCGGGAAGCCCCCACCCCGATAGGAGGACAGGGACTGCCCCTGATGCAGGAAGCCTGGCCGCTCAAATCAGTAGAGATGCAGACTTTCGGTTCCGATATTTTGATCAGCGGAAACCTCAAGGAGTGGTGATAAGATGTTTACCGGCATTATAGAAGAGATGGGAACGGTGCTGACTCTAAAGCGGGGCAGCAATTCCAGCCAGATCAGCATTCAGGCCGACAAGGTATTGGAAGACGTAAAACTGGGCGATAGTATCGCCATAAATGGGGTGTGCCTGACCGTGACCAGTTTTGACCGCACCCATTTCAGCGCCGACATGATGGCCGAGACTCTGGCCAAGACTAATCTCCGGGAATTGGGCAACGGCCAGAAGGTCAACCTGGAGCGGGCCGCCCGGCTGGGCGATCGGATGGGCGGGCATCTGGTACAAGGTCATGTGGATGGAGTGGGGACCCTGGTGGAGGTGCAGGTGGTGGATATCGCCCGGGTGCTGAGGATCCAGGCCCCCCCGGAGGTCTTAAAATACACGGTTGCCAAGGGATCCATCGCCATCGATGGGATAAGCCTGACGGTGGTGGATGTTTTTCCGGACAGCCTCACGGTTTCCATCATACCCCATACCGCCGCCGTGACCACCCTGGGATTTAAAAAACCCGGGGCGACGGTCAACCTGGAGGCCGACATCATCGGCCGCTATGTGGAGAGACTGCTGAAATGGAAGGAGCCCAAGACCGGCTCCAAATTGAGTGCTGAGTTTCTGGCCGAAAACGGCTTTATATAGAGAATACCGCTTTATTCAAAGGAGAGAAGACAATGTTCAACACGATCGAAGAAGCCATCAAGGATCTCAGAGACGGCAAAATGCTCATCATGGTCGATGACGAAGACCGCGAAAACGAGGGGGATGTGATCGTCGCCGCGGAGAAATGCACCCCCGAAATCGTCAATTTCATGGCCTGCAACGCCCGGGGCTTGATCTGCATGCCCATGACCGGCGAGCGTCTGGACGAGTTGGAGATCCATGCCATGGTAACCGAGAACACCGATAATCATGAGACCGCTTTTACCGTCTCGGTAGACCACATGTCCACTACTACCGGTATATCAGCGTTTGAGCGGGCCGCCACCATCCGGGCCCTGATCGACCCGGAGAGCAAGCCGGGGGAATTCCGCCGACCAGGACATATTTTTCCACTGCGCTACCGCAAGGGGGGGGTTCTGAGGCGTACCGGCCACACCGAGGGATCCGTGGACCTGGCCAAATTAGCCGGTCTTTATCCGGCCACGGTCATCTGCGAGATAATGAACCCGGACGGCAGCATGGCCCGGGTGCCGCAGTTGGAGGAATTTGCCCGTGAACATGATCTGAAACTAGTGACCATCGCCGATCTGATCCAGTACCGCCGCCGCAAGGAAAAGCTGGTGGTGCGGGTGGAGGATACCAAGCTGCCCACCAAATTCGGAGTTTTCATCGCCGTGGCCTACGAATCCCTGCTGGACCGCAAGGAACACATAGCCCTGGTAAAAGGGGAATGGGACGAGGAAGAGCCCATCCTGGTTCGGGTCCATTCCGAGTGCCTGACCGGCGATGTATTCGGCTCCAACCGCTGCGACTGCGGCGAACAGATGGAAGCCGCCCTGACCATGATCGAGCAGGAAGGCAAGGGCGTGTTCCTGTATATGCGCCAGGAGGGGCGGGGAATAGGGCTGGTCAACAAGATCAAAGCCTATAAATTGCAGGACAATGGCCGCGATACGGTGCAGGCCAACCTGGACCTGGGCTTCCCCGAAGATCTGCGCGACTATGGCATCGGCGCCCAGATCCTGGTCGACCTGGGGGTGCGCAAGATGCGCATGATGACCAACAACCCCAAGAAGATCCATGGGCTGGAAGGCTATGACCTGGAAGTGGTGGAAAGGGTGCCCATCGAGATGTGCGCCCGGGCTGAGAACCGCTATTATCTGCAGACCAAGCGGGACAAGATGGGGCATATATTTGCCAACATCAAATAACGGCGCCGGCCGCAGCGTCAAAAAATGCGATTAGGAGTGATTTCAAAATGGCACATGTATTTGAAGGCAAACTGCTCGGGGATGGGCAAAGATTTGGGCTCATAGTCTCCCGGTTCAACGAATTCATCACCAACAAGCTGCTATCGGGCTGTCTCGATGCTCTGACCCGGCACGGGGTAGCCCCGGATGCTATCGACATCGCTTGGGTGCCGGGCGCTTTCGAAATACCCCTGGTCGCCCAGAGGATGACGGAGCGCGATTACGATGCCGTCATCTGCCTGGGTGCAGTGATAAGAGGCGCCACCCCTCATTTTGAATATGTATCGGCTGAAGTCACCAAGGGCATTGCCCAGGTAGGTTTGAATACCGGCGTCCCCGTGATATATGGGATCATCACGGCCGACACCATCGAGCAGGCCATCGAGCGGGCCGGGACCAAAGCCGGCAACAAAGGCTCCGATGCCGCCGTCACCGCTATCGAAATGGTCAACCTGTTCAAACA
>JAAYJY010000138.1 GCA_012522705.1 Syntrophomonadaceae bacterium
CCTTAAACCTCAGCATAGCCGGGATGACTTTACGAGCCAGATACCTTTCCCCTTGATAGCCTATCAGGATGGCACATAGGATCCCCCCTAGGAGCCACCATATGGAGAATTTCCCGTTCACTCCAGCTTGAGTGATTTGATACCCCAGTGCCACACTAGCCCCAGCCGCCACGAAAGAAACGCCGTAAAAGGCCATCAGTGTCTTTTTGAGATGCTGCCGCCCCCGCGGTGCGAAAGCCAGCCCAATCATGATCAGGGAGAACGCGATTTTGGCCGGCCAACTATAAAGCAAACTTAGGCTGGGGAACAGATTCCCTACCCCGTACAATCCCCCCAGGACTGCCACGCCGGCCAGACGCCAGCTGGATCTATTGCTGCCCGTGAGCCGGGCGGTGGACCATAGGATGATATAATCCATGATGAAGTTCACCAGGAATGTAACATCGGCGTATACTACCGGTCGGTCCAACCAACTCACCTGTCAATCCCTATATTTGTATACGAACAATACGTCTGACCATTTATATTCGCTGCAATCACGCTCTATGTCTGCCAAATTATACTAGATGACAACGGTATTAATTTGTTGTTTTTAAGGATGGACGGGTGGAAATCTTATATCATTTATAGGCAATATCCGGGCATTTATTCCGCCCTCCATCAGTCCTCAGCAGGTAAGGTCGCTGTGCCGGGCAGGCCCTTTTGGTTCCAATGGCGATAGTTCTGAACACAAAACAGCCAGCCTCAGAGCAGAGACTGGCTTGGTAGCCTTAAATTGGTTTGATTCCTGGCTTATTTACGCTTCAAAACGAATGGGGGTATCTCCAGGTCGCCGCGGTCCAAGAACGTAGGGGTGGACCGCCCTCCGCCTGCCTGACGGGGCTGGCGCTGCCCCGGTTCGCTGCTGGGCTGCAGCCGGGGACCATCGAAGCCGGTAGCTATGACGGTGACCCTTACCTCGTCACCCAGAGATTCATCGGTATTGGCTCCGAAAATTATATTGGCTTCGGCGTCGGCGGATTCATGGATGATAGCCGCCGCTTCTTGGATCTCGAACAGGGTCAGATCCTCACCGCCGCTGATATTAAACAAGACGCCCTTGGCACCCTCGATGGAGGTCTCCAGCAGGGGGCTG
This sequence comes from Syntrophomonadaceae bacterium, assembly GCA_012522705.1. Taxonomy (GTDB): domain Bacteria; phylum Bacillota; class Syntrophomonadia; order Syntrophomonadales; family Syntrophomonadaceae; genus PHAA01. The sequence continues at coordinate 1,136 of JAAYJY010000138.1, forward strand.
GAGATAGCTTCCCGAGCTGCTTCCGCCGCCCGATTCTCCCCCTTGGCCTGTCCTATCCCCATCAATGCCGAGCCGGTATTTTTCATTACTGTCTGCACATCCGCAAAATCGCAGTTGATCAAACCCGGAATGGCGATAAGGTCGGAAATGCCTTGAACACCCTGGCGCAGGATATCATCTGCTACCCGGAAGGCATCATTGACCGGGGTATTCTTCTGCACCACCGCCAAAAGCCGGTCATTGGGGATAGTAATAAGACTGTCCACTTCTTCCTTAAGTGCCTGTATGCCCTTTTCGGCCTGCAGATTTCTTTTACGTCCTTCGAAAAGGAAGGGCTTGGTTACAACTCCTACCGTTAGGGCCCCCATCCGTTTGGCCACCCGGGCTATGATTGGTGCTCCTCCGGTACCGGTTCCCCCACCCATCCCAGCCGTCACGAAAACCATATCAGCGCCTTGCAGGGCCCGAACGATCTCATCTTCGCTCTCTTCGGCCGCTTTCATTCCGATATCGGGATCAGCTCCTGCCCCGAGTCCCTTGGTGAGCTTTCCCCCTACCTGAATCTTCTTCTCCGCTTTCGACAAGGCCAAAGCCTGCGAGTCGGTATTGACCGCTATAAATTCTACTCCCTTAAGACTAGCCTCGATCATCCTGTTGATGGCGTTGCTCCCCCCGCCCCCAACACCTATAACCTTGATGTCGGCGAACTGCTGAGTCTCTACATCGAAATCCAACGGCATGCTTTAACCTCCTCAAAATTTACGAAAATAAATCCTTCAACCAATAATTGATTCTGTCAAATATACCGGAAATTCCCGATTGGTCCTGTATCAACTCCGGATCCTGATGCCTTAGACCACAAATCAGGCCTCCGAGAGCCACGGCGTTTTGAGGCTGGTTGAGTTCTGAGCTGAGTCCTTTTATTGTGTCTGGTCTTCCCAATCGAACCGGTACATCCATAAAGTCTTCCATTAATGTCACAAAACCCTGCAGCTGTGCTCCTCCGCCAGTGAACACGATGCCCCCGGCTAATTTGTTCAGGTCACCCTGCTGCTGTAGTTCAGTATAAATCATTTCCAGCATTTCCAAAACCCGTGCAGAAATTATTTCTGCAACCAGTTTCTGGGGTATTTGCTTGGCTTCACTCCCCTGTAGATTATGAATTTCTATCATCATATCGTCAGGGGCCATTTCAGGTGAGGCCAGGCCAAACTGCTCCTTGACCCGGGTCGCTTCCTCGATCGATGTTCTGAGCACGATAGCCAGATCCTTGGTAATATAATCAGCACCGATGGGTAACACTGAGGTGGATTTGATATTACCCTGATTAAAAATGCTGATCTCCGTGGTCCCCGCACCCATATCGATCAAGGCGACCCCCATCTCCTTTTCGGCCGGCAGCAAAACCGATTCGGCTATAAGTAATTGATTATATATGGTTTCATCAAAGGAGAGGTTGATACGCTGGGCGCTGCGCTGCAAATTTTGCATAGCTGCGGCTGCAGCATAAATCACCAGGGCTTCGGCTTCCAAGCGATTTCCTGCCATCCCCACCGGGTCCCTGACTCCATCATAACCATCGATAATATACTGTCTCTCTATCACATGGACGACGGTCTTATCAGGGGGCAAAGATATATTGGTAGCTGAACTCAAGACCCTTTCTTTGTCTTCAACCGTAACCACGTCACCCGGGTTGCCTACGGCAATAACTGCCCGGTTGTCGGCGGCACAGATGCTGATACTGGAAAAACCGGTCACCGTGCTCAAAACCTCTCTGCCGGTCAGCCTCTCCAATTCATTCAAACAGTTATCGATAGACCGTGATGTGCTTTCGATATCGATAATATTGCCTTTGCGCAGACCAGCTGAAGAAACTCGGGCCATTCCCAGAACATGAACCTCCTGCAAATGGTTCATCACCCCTAAAGCCGCCTTCACCTCGCAGCTCCCGATATCCAAACCCACCGCTATGTTGCGTTTGATAATTTTAAAGCACTCCTCGCACGATTTCTACCATTTGAATACTACAAACGCAACGATATTCCTTTTATTGGGGCCTTTTTTTATCAGTGCTTTTTCAGTAAGTATCGACGTATTATGCCCATATTCTGGAATAGTCTGGCCCCAAACACCACTACTGCCGCAAGGTACAACTCCAATCCCAATTTATCGCCGAAATAAGCCAAGGCGGCGGCCAGCAAGGAGTTGGTAAAAAATCCGGTAATAAAAATCGTGGTATCAAAGGCATCCTCCATATAAGCCCGGATACCCCCCATGACCGAATCCAAAGCTGCCAACACAGCGATGGATACGTATTTCACCATCGATGGAGGCAGAAAAATAGGCATATGATTACCTATAAACAGTCCCAGCGCCAGACACAGCAGGGTTATCCACCACATGTCAATCCATCACGCCTTTTACTTTTGTTTCGCGGTAGTATATTGGAATTTGATCGCCCCGGTATAGGCAGGAATCTCGATATTATCACTGCGCGTCAACTGCGTCTGCAAACCAAAGGTATTGAGTTCTTCCAGTTTTCCTCCCTTGATGGTTAGCCCGCTCTCCAACAGTTGCTGGTTGCCGATCGCCTTGATCACAAAGGGCGGGCCGATCTTGTTCCAGTTCACCAGTATGGTTGTGCCGGCGCAACGTACTTCCGACATAGCTGTGATGCGTTGGTCATTGACAGATATGGCTTCCGCGCCAGATGCTTTTATCTCGTTCACGATGTTCAAAATATCCCTGTCATGGACCAGATACGCGTTGGGATCATCGCCTGGCTGCAAGGCCTGAGGATTATCGTTCAGGGTTACAATTATGCCCGGTCCGATAACCGCCGTCAAACCAGCGGCCATATTTGACTTGCGCAGTTCTCCCTGCAGATTCGCAGTAAGCTCGCTCTCAATATTGACGTTGGCCAGTTTTTCTCTTAACTCGAGGATTTCATCTCTCAAGTCTTGGTTTTCCTTGGTAAGGGAGGTGTTGGCCATGGCCAGGTCTTCAACCCGGCTAGTACGCAGATTGGTCCCATAACTTTCCGAGGTCCGGTATTGGACCGACAGCATTATACCTACGATCACACAGATCACCGCTATGGCAATGGCACCCGTTTTGTCGCGCATTTCCTGCCCTCCCTATCCTTTGGTCTTTACAACCGGTTCCCCCTTGAAACGGAGGTCAACGTATTCCAATTCATCGATGCCCTTTTCGCTCATTTCCTTTTCCATTCCCAAAACCTCGCTGAACATCTTAACTTTCTCGTCCAGTCTCTCCAGGTTCCCAAACCTGACCTCGGTCCCCTGCAGGGTGTAGATCTTTACGGTCTTATCCTGATCCTGGTAGTGTATATCGGATATGAAGGCTTGCTCATCACTGGGTATCGCTTGCCAGACTGCTCTTATCATCTGTGTCGCCCGAGAATTGACGGTTTGTCCAAGATTCACGTATTCGGGGACCATCTCCAAGGTAATAATCAGTTCATTGCCGACCGGAACGGTGTTGAGTTTGTCGAAACAAACCCCGCTGTCATCTATGCATAAAAACAAGTCCTTAAAGGGTATGACCGCCCATACCTGCCTCTCCACAACATTGATCGAAACCTGATTGGGCAGGTGCCGTTTGATTTGAGCCTGCTTGATCATGGGGTGGACTTCGATAGACTTACCAGCTAATTTTTCGTCCAAAGAAAAGAGATTCATTCCCGGCGTCAACCCGGACAGGGCTAGAATCTCTTCCTGGGTCACTTTCTCATTCCCGCTCACCCTGATCTGGGTTACATCAAATATGGTGCTATGCATGAAGAGGTATGCAGACAGCAACGCCACAAATGCCAACAGAATCAGGCTGAACCTCCGCACGTACTTCTTCTGGCCCACAACTTCCCCTTCCTATCCACATTAACCTTGGCAGAGCATCGAGCCAATTATACCAGAAATTCCCCCGTCTTTGAAGCGAACACACTCTTGGCTCGATTGTATTCATGCATGTGTGATGGAATCAATGATAGGGGTATAAAAAAGAGTGGTTATTGACATGTCTTAAGCTCAACCACCTTTAAACGCCATAAATTCAGGTTCCCAGCTAGCTTTTTAGGAAGAGATCCGCTGCACGTCGGCCCCTAACCCGGCCAGCTTCTTATGGATCTTCTCATAGCCCCGGTCGATGTGCTGCAGATGCCCGATCCGGGTCTCCCCCTGGGCATACAGCCCAGCCAGGATGAGTGCGGCCCCGGCCCGCAGATCGGTGGACTCAACTGCCGCTCCTTCCCAATGGCTCTTGCCGTTTATGATCGCTACCCGGCCTTCCACCTTTATCTACCCACCCATGCGGCGCAACTCCGCTACATGCATAAAGCGATTCTCAAAAATGGTCTCCACAATGATGCTGGTACCGGAAATGGTCGCCAGCAGAGCCATCATCTGTGCTTGCATGTCAGTGGGAAAACCAGGATAGGGCATGGTCTTAATGTCGGTAGTGCGATAATGGGGTCTGCCCAGTACCCGTATGCCCCCCGACCAGGGAATGATCTCCACTCCCACCTCAGCCAACTTGGCCATCAAGGGCTGCAGGTGTTCAGTGACAACATTTTCTATCCAGACGTCTCCGCGGCTAATGGCACCCGCCACCATATAGGTCCCGGCTTCTATACGGTCCGGTATGACCGTATGCTCAACGCTGCCCAGCACGTTTACACCTTCGATGCGGATGGTATCCAGGCCAGCCCCTTTTATTCGCGCCCCCATCCGGTTGAGGAAATTCTGCAGGTCCACGATCTCCGGTTCGCGGGCGGCATTCCTGATTATTGTAGTTCCGGGGGTCATTGCCGCCGCCATCATAATGTTTTCGGTAGCGCCAACACTAGGGACATCCAGCATGACCTCTTTGCCTTGGTCAGCAACTGCGGTGCCGATCATCAGCCCATGTTCCTCCCTAATCTGGTAACCCATGTGGCGGAAGCCCTTTACATGCAGATCCATTGGCCTGGATCCAATCGCACAGCCTCCCGGGTAAGCTACCCGGGCTTCCTTGAATCGGCCCAGCAGCGGCCCCATGACCAGATTGGAGGCCCTCATTCGCCTGGATATATTTTCTGGAAGTTCGTTGCTGCATGCTGTTCTGCCGTTGATTATCAGCACCCGGTCTTCTCTTTTTACTTTGGCACCCAGCAGTTCAAGCGCTTCGGACATGACGTTTATATCATCCAGTTCCGGGACCCCGTTTAGTATCACCTCACCACAGCACATTAGGCTGGCAGCCATTATGGGGAGGATGGCGTTCTTGGAACCACTTATTTCTACCTGCCCTTTCAGGGCCTTACCGCCTCTGACCAGTAGTCTTTCCATTAAAATACCTCCATTTAAACCATAGGGAAAATCACAGCTTTTCTGCCAACCTAACCCCAGTCTTCCATACATCCCCAGCACCCATGGTTACCAGCAGGTCATTACTCTGCAAGGTATTTTGGAGAAAGTCCTCCGCATCATCCAAGCCCGGGATGTATACGGCCTCACAACCGGCTGCTACCGCTGCCTGGTAGATCAATTCACCGGTTACGTTTTCGATAGGGGTCTCCCCCGCGGAATATATATCGGTGATGATAACCAAGTCGGCCTCCCGGAATGCCTCCCCAAACTGTTGGTATAATAATTGGGTGCGACTATAACGATGGGGCTGAAAAATCACCGCCAGCCGATCTTGATGGAACTGCCTGGCGGCCCGGATAGTTGCGATGATTTCGGTTGGGTGGTGGGCATAATCATCAACTATGGTAATGCCTTTGGTCCGGGCTATGATCTGAAATCGCCGTTTGGCACCAGGAAACGCCTGCAGTGCCTTGGCCGCCAAGCCGAAATCCTGGCCTATTTCAACCGCTACCGCGGCAGCGGCCAGGGCGTTTAGGGCGTTGTGTTTGCCTGGTATAGCCAGTCTCGCCAGGCCTAATCGCTCTTTACCCCGGTATACCTCGAAGGATGATCCCATTCCTTCCGGCACCCAGTTGTTAAAATAATAATCCATGTCATCGCTTTCACCGTAGGTCAATATACGGCCAGGCAGATCCTCGCGCATATGGCGCAACAATGGATCTCCTCCATATACCATGGCAAATCCGGTCGGCATGATCTGCCCCAGGAATCGCCGGAAAGCTGCTTGCAGCTTATCCATGGATCGGTAGAAATCAAGATGATCATTTTCTATGTTGGTCACTATGGCCGCATACGGTTTGAGCTCCAGAAAGGAGCCATCACTTTCGTCGGCTTCCAATATGAAATAGTCGTTTCCACCCAGCCGCGCATGCAACTGAGTTCCCTGTATTTCACCGCCCAGTATCATGGTGGGATCCAAGCCGCAGCCCACCAGAGCAGAATACAGCATGGAAGTGGTGGTGGTCTTGCCATGAGCGCCTGCTACCGCCAAGCCCAGATGCAAATTGGCCATGCGGGCCAACATCTGCCCTCTCTTGATCACCGGAGTGTTCATGGCCCGGGCCGCTGCCACCTCAACATTGTCAGCCGGGATAGCCGATGAGATGACCACCAGATCGACCCCTTCCTGCAGGTTTGAAGCAAAGTGACCATGATATATGGTGACCCCGATCTTTTCCAGCTGGCTGGTGATGCCATCGGTATTGAGATCAGAACCGCTCACTCGCACTCCCTGTTCCCGGAGCACGCGGGCAATGCCACTCATGCCCGCACCTCCTACTCCAACCATATGCACCCAAGACCCAGATTCCGCGGTCATCAACTCATCTCCTTCGATCATAAAACATCTCCTGATTCATTATTATAGTATGCACAATTAACAGAAGTGGTTACATATCGTATAACAGGCCTGTCCATATCTTCAACCCAAATATGCTCGCTCGGATCGGCTTAAAGGGACAGTATCTCGTCAACAATATCTTTAAGCGCATTCGGCCGGGCCTCTTTCAGCATATTAACTCCCATCTCTTCCAGTCTGATTGGATCCTTCCTCAGTCGCTCCACAATCTTGTACAGACTGTCGCCATCCAGGAACTCATCTATGATCATTTCGGCTGCTTGCTTTTCTACCAGCGCCCGGGCGTTCTTCTCCTGGTGGTTTTCAGCCGCATAAGGATAAGGGATGAATACAGCAGGCAGACCCAGCAGTTCCAGTTCACAAACAGTACTGGCTCCCGCCCGGCATACCGCTAGATGGGCGGCGGCCAAGGCTGCTTCCATATCGTATTTATAGGGCACCATTTCCAATCCACATTTCAAGGCTTTCACATCGAGCCTCTTTTCCAGGGCCAGCTTCATCTCATCATAGCCGGCTTCGGCGGTTATCCAAATAAAGTTCATGTCGCTATTGCGATAGCGATCGATTACCGGTATCATGGCCTGGTTGATGCTGTTGGATCCCAGACTCCCTCCAAAAGCCAGCAGCGTAAACCGGCCGCCTGGCCTACGGTCCTTACCATACATAGCCAGTATCTCCCGACGCACCGGCAATCCGGTCACTCTTATATTGGAACCCTCCAGATATCGGCCGGCTTCCGGGAAGGTTAGCAATACCCGATCCGCCCGTTTGGCCAGGTTGCGATTGGCCAGTCCGGGGATGGCGTTCTGTTCGTGGATCACGGTCCGGACATCCATAAATGACCCTGAAAATACCACCGGGAAGGATACATACCCGCCGGTTCCTACGATAATATCGGGTCTATAATCTTTGATTATCTCGCGGGCCTGGAAAAAGCTGCCTGGGAACTTGAGGAGGGTCTTGCTTGATTTAAGCATTGAGGAGCGGTCTATTCCGGTGATATCTATGGTGCGAAAGGCTATTCCGCTACGGGGCACTATACGATTTTCCAACCCCTTGGCAGTTCCCACGTAGAGCAGTTGCACATCGGAGATCCTGGTTTTTAGTTCGCTGGCAATAGCCAGGGCTGGGTAAATATGACCACCGGTCCCTCCGCCGGTAAGGATTATTTTCACACCCGATTCCTCCTTCAGGTTCGCGTACTGTATCGCGAAATATTTAGCAACAAGCCTACCACTATCATGGTAAATAACAGTGAGGTGCCGCCGTAACTCAAAAACGGCAAGGTAATCCCGGTGACCGGTAATGCCCCGGAAACCACCGCGATGTTGACCATAGCCTGAAATACGATGATGGTGGTAAGCCCGGCGGCCAGCAATCTGGAGAAATTATCCGGAGCATTTATTGCAATTTTATACCCTCGCCAGGCTAAAAGCAAAAATAGAGCCACTACCACGCTGCAGCCGATAAAACCAAGTTCTTCACCCAGGATGGCGAAGATGAAATCAGTATGCTGTTCGGGCAGGTAGAAGAACTTCTGACGGCTCCGCCCCAGACCCATGCCGAATAGTCCCCCGGAGCCCAGGGCATATAGTGATTGGATGGTTTGGAAGCCCTCATCACTGGCATATTTCCAGGGATTAAGAAAAGCCATTACTCTTTCCATGCGGTAGGGGGCTATAGAGATGGCGGCCCCTATGGCACCGATCCCTGACAACATGAGCACGCCCAGGTGGGACCATTTGGCACCAGCCACCAACAACATAAAAAACACGGTGGCAGCAATCGTAAACGCAGTCCCCAGATCAGGCTGGAGCATGATCAGTCCACAAATTATCGCCGCCATTACCAGAAAAGGTAACGCTCCAGCAGTGAAAGAAGAAGAAATCTTGCCCAGTTTGTGATCCATGGCCTTGGCCAAAAACAGGACCAAAGCAACCTTGGCCAATTCAGACGGAGAGAAACGCATGAAGCCCAGATCGAAAGAACGGCTGGATCCTTTTACCTCTCTCCCCAAAGGGGTAACGACCAGAATCAGCAAGACCACCGCGAGGACCATCAAGGGGACGGCAAAATCATGCAGCCTGGAAAAGTTGAGTTTCATGGCCGCCACCATGGCGAAGATACCGATCACCGCCCACAGCAACTGCTTCTTAAAAAAATAGTAGGAATCCCCATAATTAACGTTGGCGGTAACCGCGCTGGAACTGAACACCATTATTAGTCCGATCCCCAGCAGGGTTATGGCGGAGATAAACAGGATAAAATCAGGCGGCCCCTTTTTCAATCTCATTGACTAGCCCCCTTTGGAGTCATGCCCTGGATCACTCTCAATCAGTCTGGCCACTTCCTGACAGAAGAGGTCCCCCCGGTGTTCATAGCTGGCGAACATATCCCAGCTCGCACAGGCTGGCGAAAGCAGTACCACATCTCCGGGAATGGCCAATGCGCTAGCCACTTTGACCGCAGTCGCTAAGTCATCTACTTCATATATATTCCTGAAGCCCTGTTCCATTACCGCAGTTTTCATCATCTCTTTGGCTTCGCCCAGTAGCACCAGGGCTTTTAACCGAGAGGCCATCAGCCGGGCCACCCCCGAATAATCGCCTCCTTTGGCCCGTCCCCCGGCTATGAGCACGATCGGTTCGTCGAATGCTTCCAGGGCTTTGATGGTCGAATCCGGATTGGTCCCTTTAGAATCATTTACATATTGGACTCCCTTATGGCTGGCCACTTGCTCCAAGCGGTGTCTGACTCCATCGAAGGCAGTTAAAGACCGGCTGATCGATTCTTTCCCCACTCCTGCCGACCAAGCCATAGCCACCGCACACAGTATGTTTTCCAGGTTATGCTTACCCCTCAAGCGAACACCGGCCAATGAAGCGATCAACTGTTTGGCTCCATGACCAGCCAGAAATATCTGGCCCTCCTCCACAAAGAATCCTTCATCCAGTACCTGACTGGATGAAAAGAATACGGTCCGGGCGCGGGCGGAGAGATCGTAAGAGCGAACCATCTCATCATCATAATTGAGGATGAGATAATCATCGCTGGTTTGTCTGTTAAATATCCTGCTCTTGACACTGATATACTCATCCATCGATTTGTGTCGGTCCAGATGATCGGGAGTAATATTTAGAATCCCTGCGATATGAGGTTTGAAGGCAACGACTGTCTCCAATTGAAAGCTGGATACCTCTACCACCAATTCGCCTGAAAGCATATCATCAACCAGACTGCACAAGGCAGTCCCGATGTTCCCACCTATGGCGGCGATCCTCCCGTCCTGATACAACATAAAATGTAGTAATGCAGTGGTGGTGGTTTTTCCGTTGGTCCCGGTGATGGCACATATCTCCACGCCGTCCGACTTGAGCTGGAAAGCGAGTTCCATCTCGCCTATCACGGGTATGCCAGCCTGTTGAGCATTCCTGACGACTTCCGTATCCATTGGAACCCCCGGACTGACTACTATCAGATCCCAGTCCTGGTCGGTCAGAGGAGGAAGTTGGCCGGAATATACAATGCTACCCAGCCCTTCCAGTTGCTCGATCTCTTTTTTAATCTGTATCCGCTTCTTGGCGTCGTAGGCTCCAAGGTAAGCTCCGCGTTTATGTAAAGCCGCCGCTGCCGCCAATCCGCTGCGGGCGATGCCAACTATCAAAGTCTTTTTTCCCTCGAACGACATGTTGCTTTCTCCTGTCCTATACTCTAAACCCGATCAATCCCAGCACTACAAACATCAGTGAAAGGATATGGAAGATATAGACCACTTTGGTTTCCGGCATCCCCTTTAACTCAAAATGATGGTGCAAAGGCGCCATTAAAAATACCCGCCGCCGAGTGGCTTGAAAATACACCACTTGGATTATCACGCTTAGCGCCTCGATGACATATACCCCGCCCAAGATGATAAGGGTGATTTCGCTGCCGGTCATGGCGGCCACTGCAGCCACCCCCGCTCCTAAAGCCATCGAACCGGTATCTCCCATGAATACTCGGGCCGGATAACGGTTGAAAAACAAGAAACCCAAGCAGGCCCCGGCCAGAGCGCCGCAGAAAATCAGGAGGTTGCCATGATCGGTCACAATGCAGATAACGCCCAGGCCCAGGACCATAAAAAAGGTGACCCCGGCCGCCAAGCCATCCAGTCCATCGGTCAAATTGGCCCCGTTGGCCGCCGATATGAATACCAAGACCACAAAGGGGAGGTAAAGCCAGCCGGCATCCACGACATAACCGGAAAATGGGAAGACTATTTCCGTCCCCCGCCCCAGCACAAACATCAACAGTAGGGCAAAGGCTGTACTGACCAGTATCTGCAGACCCAGTTTCTCCCGGGCCCTTAATCCCAGCGACCTTTTCAGTACCACTTTTATGTAGTCATCCCAAAAACCGATGCCGCCAAAACACAGCGTTATAAGCACTGCGCTGAGGACTTCGCGGCTGCTCCCGGCAAACAAAAAGCTGGTCACCATAACCGCAGTAATGATTATGATCCCACCCATGGTGGGAGTGCCTGCTTTGACCAAATGGTTCTGGGGTCCGTCCTCCCTGATGCTCTGCCCTACCTTCAGCCGCCTGAGAAATGGAATCATGAAGGGCCCCATCGCCAAAGATATTACGGTCGCTATCACAACGGCTATACCGGAATTTATTATGTAGTCGTGCATTATCATGCCTCCGGATCAGGTCGCAACCAACCATCCTTGCAAAATCTCCTCCAGGCGCATACCGCGTGAACCTTTAAATAATACTACATCACCCCGGCTTACGTTTTGTTGCAGCCAGCCCAGGGCTTCATTGCGCTGCTGGAAACTCATCACCCGCTCCGCCGGAAGTCCTTCCTCCAAGGCACCCTGAGCAATATATGCGGCCCTTTCGCCTATGGTTACCACTAAATCCATATTTAGTCCGGCCGCCCGGCGCCCAACCAGCAAATGCCCTTCGGTTTCGAAATCTCCCAGCTCCAACATATCTCCCAGTACCGCCACGGCTCGGCGATTTCCGCTCACCTCCCGGCAGATCTCGATAGCGGCCAACATCGATACCGGATTGGCGTTGTAGGTGTCATCGATGACGGCGCCGCTTTCGGGAAGGTCGATGATGTTGAGACGGTTTTCGGCGGTGCGGTAGGTATTCAGTCCCTGGTTGATTATTGCCGGGTCCACCCCCAGCAAGTAGGCACAGCCCACCGCGGCAGCCAGATTGGGAGCTAGTTGGGGGGCCGGTAAGGGAAAATAAAAGTCATGGCGATTTCCCCACATCTCAAGGGATATATTTACGCCCGGGCCAACACGTTCAACCTGGATTATACGTATGTCACAACCATCATTATAACCAAAGGTGTGCTGGATGCAGGCATATTTTCTGGCCGCCTCGACCAGATAATGATTGTCTCCGTTTATTAGAGCAAATTTATCCAGGGGGATGAATTCCAATACTTCACACTTGGCCGCCGCAATGTTTTCGAGACTCCCCATAGTCTCCAAATGTACGGGTTCAACATTGGTGATAATAGCGTGAGTGGGTTTAAGAATGGTGGCCAGGCTGGAAATCTCGCCGCTGGCCCGCATTGCCAACTCTACAACCGCGGCTTGATGCCAGTTCTCACAATCAAGGAGGGTCAGGGGCAGGCCGATTTCGTTGTTGAAGTTGCCCGGAGTCTTTAGGGTTACCAATACCGGCGACAACCAAGCCGCCAGGATGTCCTTGGTGGTAGTCTTGCCTACACTGCCAGTCACTGCCACAACCGGAATGTCAAATTGAAGGCGGTAACTGCCGGCCAGATTCTGTAATGCCTCCAGGGTATCATCGACCAATACCACCGCCGTATCGACACCAAGAGCCACCTTGTCCGGTTTAGATATCACCACCGCGGCAGCGCCGGTTTCGATAAGGTCTTTTACATAATCGTGCCCATCGAAATTTTGGCCCTCGAGGGCAAAAAATGCCTTGCCTGAGGCATAGCGGCGCGAGTCGATGCTGATTCCCTCCACAAAGGAATTTCGGTCACCGCTTAATAGCGTACCATTGACACTGTCCAATATAACTTTCAGGCTTAATCTCATCCATTCATTTTACCTTTCAGGAATTCAGCTGCCACTAAACGATCATCGAAATCAAGTACCTGGTCCTTGATCAGTTGGTAGGTCTCATGCCCTTTCCCCGCGATAATGATCAGGTCACCTTTTTTGGCCAGGCATATAGCTTGATGAATGGCTTCGCGCCGATCAATGATCTTGGCGTAATGTGAGTTCTCTACTTCCTGCAGGCCTGGGATGATATCGTCGATGATCGCTTCCGGGTCTTCACTGCGCGGATTGTCCGAGGTGACTATGCAAAAATCACTGTATTGGGCAACAATCCGCCCCATTATTGGTCTCTTGGTCCGGTCCCGATCACCTCCGCAGCCAAATACGGTGATCAAACGGTTTTCCAGCACCTCCCGGGCCGTCTTGAGGATGTTCTCCAAACCGTCGGGGGTGTGGGCATAATCCACGATAACCGTGAAATCCTGGCCGCAGTCAACCGGTTCGAAACGCCCTGCCACTCCAGTCACTTTGGCCAGGGCTGCCGCGATCACACCCGGGCTGATTCCCTCCCACAACCCAAATGCTATGGCCGCCAAAGCGTTGTATATGCTGAAACGCCCGATTAGCTTCATGTTGATATCCAATCGTTTCTTCTGATAGAGAACCGTAAAATGACTGCCTTTTAAATTGGACTCCAGATCCACTGCCTTCACCATGGCTTCCTTATCGATGCCATAGGTGACGCATCCTGTGGTGCAATTCTCGATGAAGTCACAGGCAGCCGGGTCGTCGGCGTTGATAACCGCAAAGTGCCCTTTCCCGCCCTCCAGTCGGCTGAAAAGATGCAATTTGGATTGTTTGTATAACTCCATGCTGCCGTGATAATCAAGATGATCCTGGGTCAGGTTGGTGAAAACCGCACTATGAAATTCCAATTGATCCACCCGGCCCAGATCCAGAGCATGGGATGAAACCTCCATAACAGCATACTGCCCGGACTGGCGCCGCACCAGAGCCAGAAATTCCTCGATATCGACCGACTCAGGGGTGGTATGCCTGAATGCCTTTTCGTATTCGCCCATACGTGAATATAGAGTTCCCATTATACCTGTTTTACAGCCCCACTCCTCCAATATGGCTTGGATCAGATGAGTGGTGGTGGTTTTTCCGTTGGTGCCAGTTACGCCGACCAATCTTAAGTGACTGGAGGGCTTATGATGGAAATTGGAGGCCGCTTTGGGCATAGCCATACGGCTGTCGTCAACCTGGACGACAGCCACATCGGTGCCCGCGTCTACTTTCCTCTCCACCAGCAAAGCCCACGCGCCGCCCGCGACAGCCTGTTGGATATAATCGTGACCATCTGTTTTTAATCCCGGAATACAGATAAACAGGTCACCCGGTCTGGTCTGGCGGGAATCGAAACTGATCCCTTTGATCTCCTTATCCAAGGACCCGCTGATTAACTGGTAATCCAATCCTTGGAGAAGAGTTCTCAACTTCAAGGTCGTTCCCCCTTTCTATCTGTACATCCTGTAGATAACTATTCCAGCGGCTGGAATTCTACTTTTATGGTTGAGCCTTGGGTTACTACTTTCCCCGCCGCCGGAGACTGATTACTGGATATGCCATGCCCTTCCGGGATCATGTGCAATCCCAACTCCGCCAAAATGCGGGCTACCTCCTTCATAGACTTGCCACTCAGGTTCGGAACGGTAATCTCACCACCAATACCGTCTTTATCATATGGTGACATGCTTATTATCACTTGAGCACCCTTGGTTAGTTTACTTCCGGCCCGAGGCGTTTGCTGCCAAACCAAGCCTCCCTCTCCTACCACCTTGACCGTCAATCCACGGTTGCCCATCAGGGATTGGGCTTCGGCCAGGGGCAGGTTGATAACATTGGGAATTATTACTTGTTCCGCTTGCTGGGGGGCAATATTTCCTTCCACGGTTCGCAGCGGGACCTCAAGGTATCTCAGGGAATCGCTGATTATCTCCCTAGCCGCCGGGGCCGCCACCCACCCACCATAATACGGATATCCCTGGGGCGCATCGACTACTACCATGACCACCAAGCGAGGATCATCAGAAGGGGCCAATCCAATAAATGAGGCTACATACTCATTGTCCAGGTAGCGGCCGCCGGGGCCAACCTTTTGAGCAGTCCCGGTTTTACCCCCCACACGATAGCCTTCGATATAGGCATTGCGACCGGTTCCGTTGGTTACTTCTCCCTCCAGGATCCAGCAGAGTTCTTTGGCCGTGGCTGCGGATATCACCTGCCGCACTTCTTCCGGTCCATAGGTTTCCACCACGTTGCCTTCGTTATCCACAACCTGTTTCAATAGATGGGGTTTCATTAGTTTACCATCGTTGGCGACTGCCGCTACCGCGTTTGTCAATTGCAGAGCGGTGACCGCGTTGGCCTGCCCCATGGCCATTGTGGCCAGATCGATCGGTTTGGCATTGGCCGGCTGAACCAGTATCCCTTTGGCTTCACCGGGCAGGTCGATCCCGGTGGGCTGCCCAAAACCAAAACCATGCAGATATTTGAAGTATTTATCGGCACCAAGATCCAGTCCTACCTTGACAAAGCCAACATTGCAGGAATTCTCCACGATCTGGGCAAAGGTCTGACTCCCATGGGCTCTGTGGTTGGGACAGCCAATGGTCTCCTTCCCTACTTTCACATAACCGGGACAATAAAACTGGGTGTCGCGGTTGACCAAGTTTTCCTCCAGGGCCATGGCCGCAGTGGTGATCTTCATGGTCGATCCCGGTTCATAGCTGTCATTGATGGCGAAGTTCCTACGGTTGCTGGCCGGCGAATCGTTGTAATTGTTGGGGTCGAAGGTGGGCCGGGAGGTCAGGGCCAGAATTTCACCGGTCTTGGGATCCATCACAATAGCGGCGGCGCTTTTAGCCTGCCGCTCGGCAAAGACCTTATCCAACTCCCTTTCCACAATATATTGGATGGTCTCATCCAAGGTAAGGATTAGATTGCCCCCATCCACCGGAGCTATATATTTGTGGGTGGCTTCAGGTATTTCCCTTCCAGCGGCATCATGTTCGATTATGATCCGGCCTTTGGTCCCGCCCACCAGATCGTTATAGTAGTGATCGATCCCCTCCAAACCAGTATTGTCGGTCCCCGATATGCCCAGCACATGACTGGCCAAGGTACCCTTGGGATAGAAACGGCGGCTCTCCTCGGTCAGATCGATCCCCGCCAGCTTCATATCGCGGATCTGCTGTGCCTGTTCCGGGCTTATCTGCCGCTTGATCCACTCGAAGGAACTGTTGGCAGTTATTTTTTTTAAAGTGTTCTCCTGGTCAAGACCCAATACCTGCGATAATTTCTGGGCGGTTTCCTGCTCTGTTTGAGAGCGTTTAATCTCAGCGGGGATTGCATAAACGGAATCGGCGCTAATAGATATGGCCAACTCACGACCATTGCGGTCATAGATTATACCCCGCTTGGACTCCACCGGCACATCCCGCATCCGGTTCTGGGTAGCTTTCTCCGATAGTTCAGCCCCTTTGACAAATTGCACCCAGAAGATCCTTCCCCCGAGAAGGACAAAAGCTATTGTAAATAAGAAAAAAAGCGTAGCGATACGCTTTCTTAAAAGCAAACCAGCTGTTTGCATCTATTAATCACCCCATTTACGGTTTCTTTAAATATTTGCGGCCAAGCGTGACAGACTTGCATAAAGATTGTTTAGAAGATTCTGGCTTATACTTGTACCGTTAACATCCGCATATGTATTGGCAGCGACACTCACCGGTTCGACTGGCGCAGCCATAGCAATTGAAGTCGTGGCATCAGGTTTATACATGCCCAGTTGGCTGATGGCAGCCTGTTCCACATGGGCCAGTGAGCTCTTTTCCGCTATCTGATACTCCAAACGTTGGTTAGCAGTGGTCATCCCCTGAACATCCTGCTCCAACCTTTCTATCTCGTAACCCAGGGTGGCGCTTTGGATACACAGGGCAACCAGCAACAAAGCGTATGTAAAAAGGGCCAGGGCCGCTTTTATGAATAACTTGCGCTTATGGTTGACTCTGGTTACTTTCCGTCTGACCTTTTTCTTTATAGGGGCTTCGACCGGCACATCGGGGTAACTCCAATTCCGAGCTGTACTGGACTGAGCCTGTAGCATACTATTACTCCTTTCTGCACTTTAGAACTATATTCTCTCCGCCACCCGCAGCTTGGCACTTCGGGCTCTGGGGTTAGCGGCGATTTCTTCTTCTGTAGGTAAAATGGGCTTGCGGTGAACCAATTTTAGAGGCGGTCGGCACCCGCATATGCATACCGGAAAATCCGGAGGGCAGGTGCACTGCCTGGATTGATCCTGAAGAAACTTTTTGACGATGCGGTCTTCCAAGGAGTGAAAGCTGATTACACATAACCTACCCCCAGCCTTTAGTGCCGTAACCGCTTGCGGAAGCACTTCCCGCAGAGCTTCCAGTTCCTCATTAACTGCTATTCTTAAAGCTTGAAAGCTCTTCCGGGCCGGGTGTTTTTCCCGCCGATACCTGGCCGGAACTGCTGTCTGGATAATTTCGGTCAATTCCAGGGTGGTATTTATCTCGCCCTGACTTCGATATTTGACAATTGCTTTGCTGATGCGGCGGGCATATGATTCTTCCCCATAGTCGTAGAGGATACGGGTGATTTCCTCTTCGCCCCAGCGATTTATTATTTCCCAAGCGGTAAGCTTTTGTCCCCGGTTCATGCGCATGTCCAGGCGGGCATCCTTATGGAAACTGAAACCACGTTCACTATCATCCAGTTGAAATGAGGAAACTCCCAGGTCGAGCACAATTCCATCAACCCGGCTGATGCCCAAATCACCCAAAAGCTTATTCAAATATCTAAAATCAGACTCTACCAAAATGACGTTACAAGCGCTGAGTCTGAGTCTGGTATTTTTAAGGGTATCGGCGTCTTTATCAATGGCTATGACCGTGGCATCGGCAGCCAATCCTGCCAATAGAAGAGCCAGATGCCCTCCCCCGCCGAGGGTACAATCCACATATTTACCATGGGTATCGGTGATAAGATTCTCTATGGTTTCCTGTAGTAACACAGGCTGATGCACTGCTTCAACTCACTCCTAAATCCCTAACCCCACCAAATTCTCAGCGATCATCTCATATGATGATTCTGCCGCCTGATTATACTGTGCCCAGTTATCACCGGCCCAAATCTCCACCCGGGCGCCCACCCCGATAACTATCAGATCCTTGTTGATGCCTGCATAATCCCTCAGATTAGGCGGCAACACTATTCTACCCTGCTTGTCCATCTCAAGTTCGGAGGCTCCCGAAAAGAAAAACCGGGCAAAGGATCTGACATCGGACCGGGTGAATGGGAGCGATTTGAGATTTTCTTCGATGGCTTTCCACTCCGTCATTGGATAAAGAAATATACAATTATCCAGGCCCTTGGTGGCTATGAATCTAGCCCCTAATTCATCACGGAATTTGGCCGGGATAATAATCCTTGCTTTTGTGTCCAGGGAATGTTGGTATTCTCCCAAGAACATCGGTTCTGCTCCCTCGTGGTGTTTTTGTGGGTAAATTCTCCACTCCGCTCCACATCTCTCCACCCCTATTCTCTCTGCTAAAACCGATTCCCTTCTTTGTGAAAAAGATAACTTTCCAAAATCCTATGTTATTCGAGGCTCCCATCCTATTTTTGATAAAATTAGCCACAAATTTTAACTCGTATCCTGTATGAAAAGGTCAGTATATGGATAATTCGGCATCTCTCCAGAAACAACCAAGGGGTCGGCCGACCCCTACCCGTAAGGGCATGGGTCGGCCGACCCACCTTAAATGATGTGCTGAAATTTGGTCTAACCGAAGTATCATAATTCGGCACATGTTATGAATTAAACTGAAATATTCTTTTCCTCGTGAAAACCCGCCACTGCAGTGACGGAAAATGGACTACATTTTGTAGAGGTCCTGGGCGTCCACATACTGAATGTTTTTCTTTTGGAACACCTCGCGAGCCTTGTTGATATCCTCGACTTTGAATATGACCAGAGCCTCGCCGCCGGCAAAACCCAAGAATGCGTAAAGGTATTCGATATTGATACTCTCCTCCGAAATCTGATCCAGGACGTCAGCCAAGCCCCCGGGTGAATCAGGCATACGCACCGCGATCACCTCTGTCTCACTTACAGTGAAACCGGCATCCTTCAAAATTCTGTAAGCCTGGTTGGGTTCACTGACGATCAAGCGCAGAATACCAAAATCAGAGGTATCGGCAATGGACAGAGCCCGAATGTTAATGCCCGCATCACCCAATACCCGGGTAACGTGAGCCAGTCGTCCGCTGGAGTTCTCCAAAAAAACCGAAATTTGCTTGGCCATCTCATTCCCTCCTATATTTTGCGATTGTCTTTGACTCTCACGGCCTTGCCTTCACTGCGCGGTATGGATTTTGGCTCCACTAACCGGACCTTGACGTTTATCAATAGATTGAGTTCCAGTTCCTTGGCGATTCTCTTGTTGAGGTCCTCCAGTTTTCTTACTTCATCACTGAAGATATCCTCGGACACTTCTACCTGCACCTCCATCAGGTCCAGGTTATCCTGCCGCTCCAATATTATCATATAATGCGGTTCCACTCCAGGAATGCTGAGCAGGACAGCCTCGATGGCCGATGGAAACACATTGACTCCCCGTACTATCAACATATCGTCGGAACGCCCCATCACTTTATTCATGCGCACATGGGTCCGTCCACAAGGGCATTCACTGGCTGCCAGGGCGGTCAGATCCCTGGTCCGGTATCGAACCATGGGAATAGCCTCCTTGGTTATGGTAGTGATAACCAATTCACCCATGGATCCTTCCGGGAGCACCTCTTCAGTGACTGGGTCGATGATCTCAGCCAGGAAGTGATCCTCGGCAATATGCAGTCCGGTCTTGAAAGGACACTCGATAGCCACTCCCGGACCCATGATCTCGCTTAGCCCATAAATATCGTAGGCTTCTACGTTTAACTTGTTTTCTATCTCGGTGCGCATGTTTTCAGACCAGGGCTCAGCCCCGAAGACTCCGGTCTTCAATTTGAGACTGGCGGGATCGATCCCCATGTCGTGCATTACTTCAGCTATAAAAAGAGCATATGAGGGCGTACAGGCTAAGTGGGTCGATCCGAAATCCTGCATAAGCAGTATCTGGCGCTGAGTATTACCGCCTGAAGCTGGTATGACCGAGGCACCCAGCCGCTCCGCCCCGTAATGGGCTCCCAACCCCCCGGTGAACAGCCCATATCCATAGGCGACTTGAATCACCGACCTCTTGTCGGCTCCACAACTGACCAGGGACCGTGCCATGAGGTCAGCCCAGTTATCCACGTCTCGGCGAGTATATCCTACTACGGAAGGTTTACCGGTAGTTCCGGAAGAGGCATGGATGCGAACCACTTCTGACATAGGGACCGCGAAAAGTCCAAAGGGGTAATTGTTGCGCATTTCCTGTTTGGTGGTGAAAGGCAGCTTTCCCAAATCTCCCAGGGTGTTGATGTCATCAGGCTTAATGCCGGCCGCATCCATCTTGCCGCGATAAGTCGGCACAAAGGCATAAGAACGATACACCGTCTCCTTGAGCCTTCTAAGCTGCAGTTTTTCAAGATTGTCCCTCGACATGCACTCTTTATCCTGATCCCAATAGGCCATTTTACCTCTCCCTCCACTCCATTTCAATTCCCGTCAAAAACGAAACGGCTACATGGCTAATTATAATATCAAAACCGCATTTGTACTACATTAAAAGTATCCACAGGCGGTCGGTTGTCCCCCACGGCCACAAAAAAACCCCACTGAGCCGTGGCGCCGCGAGTTTTAACCTGCAAGGCAGGTGGGTGTTCTCTCATACACATTGTGTGTCCCTCAAAATAGGGCTTGCATGCCGTGTATGAAGGCCGAACTCCCAAAGTTTTTGTGTTGGCAAAAACTATACGGTGGTTCACGCGAACAGCAGGGATTTAAGATATTTTATGACTTGTTTAGGTAGATAATAACACAGAAACGGCCGGGCTTCAACTTAAGTCCGGTGTAATTATGTCTGCCTATTTCCAGTATAAACTAGCATAACTAGCTATCTCTGATCTTTAAAGACAATTCCCGCAGCTGTTTGGGGCTTACTGCCGAGGGAGCATCGGTCATAGGGCATGAGGCACTCTGGGTCTTGGGGAAGGCTATGACATCCCGGATGCTGTCCCGGCCAGCCATCAGCATCACCAAACGATCGATCCCAAAAGCGATACCCCCGTGGGGAGGCGCCCCATATTCGAAAGCATCAAGCATAAATCCGAACTTCTCCCGGGCGTCCTGACTGTCGATGCCTACCGCGGCGAAAACC
The DNA here is from genome assembly GCA_012522705.1 of Syntrophomonadaceae bacterium. Taxonomy (GTDB): domain Bacteria; phylum Bacillota; class Syntrophomonadia; order Syntrophomonadales; family Syntrophomonadaceae; genus PHAA01. The sequence goes on from JAAYJY010000138.1 coordinate 22,350, forward strand.
TTGGCCTGAAGGCCGCGATCGTGTATGCGGATGCTGCCCCCGCCTATTTC
>JAAYJY010000139.1 GCA_012522705.1 Syntrophomonadaceae bacterium
CCCACTGGGGATCGATTTCAATCCGTCCTCCGGAGAGATTTCGATAATGAAACTGGCCATATGAACCATTGGACTTGCTTACCAGGGGATATTGGGAGGTATCGGTCGGGATGGCCCGGGAAACAGGAACGTCAGATTGGGCCGCCGCCGTACTATTCTGTGGCGTTGGAGAATTAGGGTTATTGGGATTTTGCACAGCGGGCTTGCTTGCTGCCTTGGTTGTTGCTTCGGGTCGTTCCCCTGGTTTTACCTCTGGTGCTTCGATCCCGGCCGGTTCTTTAACCTGAGCCGGCTCCTGGGTTGGGCCGGCAATGGCATCAGCTTGGCTTTGCATGTCATTCTCGGGTGCCGCTGGTGGGGCGGGCTCGATCGAAGCGGTCGTGACCGTGGCCGGCTTGTCCAAACCAGATCCATAAGCAGCAGTTATGTATAGGATGGGCAGAATCAGTAATGGTCCAGCCAGGTACAGAAGATTCTTCTTATTCATGTATGCCTCCCTGGCATCGGCAGACACTCCTTTAAGGTTGTACTGGGAGAATCGGAGTCCAACCAGATGCGTCTAATATAAACAAGCCGCCGGCCCGTAAAAACCGGCAACTTCATTCGACAAAACTACAGATCGGCAGTCCATCACTAGCGGACGGCAGTTCCGATCCTGCTTATCAGATCCCGGCCCTGCATACCGGTCAAGAATGATAAGCACCTTAACAAATTCCATTATCCTGCGCCTCCAACCTACAACGGCGACGCAATATTTAGCTGACATTGACATTCATCGTCCATCCTCGTCCATTTACCGCCTCCTTATCGTCACCAGTACCTCATCAATTGCCCAATGCAAGCATTACCTGCCGCATAAGCATGTCCATACCACAGTTGTAATTTCGGTACTGGGCTTACAGTAGATTCTAGCGGTAACATTTTAATAGCGTCAAAGGAAAGATTAGGTAAGGGCAAAAGCAGCTGGTGAGGTGGATTACTCCCTGCGGCCATAGATGAAAACGATGGTTTGGATCAAGCCTGATAATTTGCCGAAAAACCAGGGATACTAATTTCGAAAGACTAATAGAGCAACTGATGGGGAAGCCCACAAAATAAACTTGAACGATATTCAATTGGATGCTACAATACCCCCAAGGGGTAGAAAGGAAAACCTCCCAGTGATATTGGAAGTGGCACGAGTAACGCAAAAGGTGGGATTGGAAATGGAATTGGTGAAGATCACGGCGGACACGATAGGAGATATTAAAGAGACTCTTAAAACTCTGAACACGGACCAAACAAATCTTAGAATACGCGGGAGCGCGGGCTGAGGGGGCATGTCTTTTAATCTGGTTCTGGATGAACCAGCTGAACGCGATTTGGTCGAGGAACATGATGGGTTAAAATTTGTAGTGCAAAAATCGCTCTATGACATGTTTCAGGGATTTGCCATCAATTCAGTCAAACGCAACGGGTTCACTTACTATTCGATACTTCCGGATAAACAGGATCCGCTCGCGGGATGTGGCGGCTGTACCACCTGCGGTTGATAGAATTTTACAACTTGACGCGGAGAAATCCGGGAGGGGCGTGATGCCCCTCCCAATCTGTCCAGCGGATGATAGCTTTATTGATAAGGGCTTGGCCTTACGGTCGACTCACCTCATGCACGCCTCAACTGCATTTCTATTACTTTGCCCCCAGCCCTGCCTGTTGTTGGTGCCGGCATGGACCCTTTGACACACAGGCTTGGCGTAGTCTGACCGTCCTAAACAAGCAGGCTCACTAGATGGTCAAATCCTTCCGGGTCGCCTTGATCCGATGCTGAAGGACGTTTGAAATCCAGTATCTCGGGGCGGTTGCTTCTTAGACCGGTGTGCTTAAGCAGTATCGTAATCCCGGTGAGGACCATCTGGGTGCATTCCTTGTCCGTGTATCCATAACTGCGTACCAACCGGGCAAACTCATCAAGTTTGTAGCTGCTCAACTCCAAGTTCCCCTCGGGGTAGACGCCTACCGACAGGAGTTCCTTCTCAAACAGGAAGAACCATTGTTTCTCGTAGTACCTTTTAGTCCATTGGTTGGCACCCTGATAAAGCAAGAACCACGCCTTTATCTCTCCCGCCTTCAACAAATAGTCGCGTACCGGAGGCCATTGGATTGGGCTCAGCTGCAGCTTGGATTCGATCAACGGTATTTGTTCCTCCAAAAATAAACCCCCTTTTCCTGCCATTTGGTTTAATACCAGCAATTATTCCAACCGCTCTTGGATCCAGAACCTGGCCTCATTCCTGCCGCGATCGTTCGGTCTCCCTTTTTCCGCTCGCAACCTGGGCCGGGGTTATCAGCATAATATCATATCGGGACCGATTACCCAAGAAAAGACTGGGGATAGCCGTCCTGCCCGAGGCCAGACGACCCTGGGCAAGGATAAGGGTATAGCCCGTATCGGCATACCTGCCGGCTTATGAAAATGATAACTTTCACAACGGTTGACCCCGAACCTGGAGTCGCCTATATTTATAACAATCAGTAGTAACTACTGATCGTTACCCTGAGGTTGCCGAGAGAAGCCTATTCCAGTATTCATCAAGATTACCCGACAGCGGCACCAGACCCACGGCGTAGCTGTAAAAGCCCGGTTAGAGTACAGGCGTTGGACCTGGAAATAAGGACAGGGGAAGGGATTGAGGATGAAGAGCGAGAAGTACTATTGAAGCAACCAGCTATTGCGAAGCGTATCGCCAGGTACGGATAGAAATAGCCGCAGGACCCCTTGAAGTATCCACGGTTCAGTTGCCAACCGAACCAAGGCAGGGGCAGCGATGATCAGGGTGATAAACAAAAGGAGGTACAGCTGTTAATGCTAAGTACCAAACCACAGTAAAGGGTCAGCACCAAACATAGGTGTTGGCCCTTTGCAATATGTGAACCCCTCCGAATGTGAACCCTTCCGAGCATTTCTCACCCTGGATGTTTGGGCCCCATCCGCTGCAGCCATCACTTTTTCTCTCCAGAGAGGGTATAATAAAAATATAAAAATTATGGGATTAGGTTGCCAGGGCGGACCCGGCAATAAACTAAAAGGGGAGATTGTGATGAGTAAGGGAATCAAAATATTAGGCTTTGCCGGCAGCCTGCGCCGGAATTCGTTCAACAAAGCCGCGCTGCGGGAGGCACAGGAGTTGGTGCCGGATGGAGCCAACCTGGAGATATTCGATTTGGCTCCCATCCCTTTCTTCAACGAGGATGTGGAGGCGCAGGGATACCCCCCGGCAGTGGCGGAGTTCAGGAGCGCAATAGCGGCTGCCGATGCTTTGCTGTTGGTCACCCCTGAGTACAATTACTCCATTCCCCCGGTCCTTAAAAACGCTCTCGATTGGGCTTCACGAGGCAAGGATTCTCCGCTGTCGGGGAAACCAGCGGCGATCATGAGCGCATCGATCGGCATGCTGGGGGGAGTCCGGGCCCAGTATCACCTCCGCCAGGTAGGCGTGATCTTGAACCTGCAATTCTTAAACCGACCGGAGGTGTTTATCGCTGGCGCGGCCAAGAAGTTTGACCAGGAAGGCAGGCTGACCGATGAACCGACCCGGGAAGTGATTCGCAAGCTGCTGAACGCGCTGGTGGAGCAGGCCGGGAAAGCATAGATCGGAGCAGGGTAGATAACAATTGGCTTATTCAAAGAAACTGGAGATTACCACCCTGGAAAAGATGATGCTCATTCATTGCCGGGACATCCATCGGCCGGAGAGGGCCGGCCTTTGCCCGGAATGCGCGGAGTTACTGGATTATGCCCGGCAACGCACCGAAAAATGTGTATTCGGTGATAACAAACCGGTTTGCTCCGAATGCCCGGTGCATTGCTATCGGCCTGCCAAACGCGGGGATATCAGGAAGATCATGAAATATTCCGGGCCCCGGATGTTGAAGAGACACCCCATCCTGGCGGTACGGTATATGTACCGCAAGAAATTTAAAAGCCGCCCGGATTGATTGCAGCAGTGAATCTTTTTGTTATTGCGTGCTGTCCGCTAAGGGGACATACTGATGGGTACGCCGCCAGCGCGGCCATTCCTCTTGTCTCGAGCTCCCCGCCGGCAATCGCTCGGCCCAAACCGTCCAGCCAACCGCCATCTTATTTTCCGTGTTGCCCCGTTCAGCTTACTTCATCCTCCACTCGCCAGCATCGGTTACTTCAACTTGTCTACATATCCTTGCAGGTTCGCTTTGGTGGTGGGCCCGGAAAAGCGGGTCCCAATGTTGCCCTGCTTATCGACAATGATAGTGGTGGGAATACTGGTGATATTATAATCATCTGCGGCTTTGCCGGAGGTGTCCAACAGGACCGGCATCGTAAAGCGGTTGTCCTGTATATATTGGCGGGCTTTGGCCGGGGTCTCCCGGGCGCCATCGGTCAGATTCACGGTGACCAATACCGCTTCGGAACCTTGATTATACTCCAAGGCTACTTGTTCCAGCTCCGGCATTTCCGCTTTGCAGGGCGGACACCAGCTGGCCCAGAAGTTAAGTATCACCACTTTGCCGCGATAATCGGAAAGCCTGACTGTCTTCCCCTCAAGATCCTCCAGAACGATCTCCGGGGCAGCTTGGCTGTTGTTGGCCGGACTGCCGGCCTTATTGCCCCGTGCAGAACCGGACTGATCGGTGGTCTGGGTGTCAGAATTGAAGCTGCAACCTGACAATAAGACCGTCACCATTAAAATGAGCGCCAGAAGGGTAGTATTGTTGCGTATGGTAAGTCCCCCTTTTCTAAAATGGTATGGATCCAATCATAAGATAACCCAGTCTGTCGGTGTACATCAAGATACCGGCCACAATAAGGACCAGGCCTGAAATGATGTTGATAGCCCGGTGGTATTTTTGCATGGCCTTCAGCAAGGGTCCGGCCTGGTCGAACAGAATGGCAAACAAGATAAAGGGCAGGCCCAGTCCGGCGGAGAACAGCAATAACATGGTGATGCCCTGCCAGATGGCTCCGGTATTGCTGGCCAGGAGCAGAGCAGCGCCCAGGAAAGCGCCTACGCAGGGTGTCCAGCCAAATGCGAAGACCATTCCGAAAACCACGGAGGCGAAGAAATCGAGATTTTGGGTATTGTATTCCAGGTGTTTGTCAACATTCAAGAAGTTCAACCGTATCACCCCGGCAAAATTCAAACCTAAACAAATCATGATGATGGCGCCGATTTTACGGATCACAGTGATATTTTCCTGCAGGAATTGCCCCAAAAGACTGGCGGTGGCTCCCAGGGCCACAAACACCAGGCCAAATCCGACCACAAAGGCGATGGAATTCTTGATCAGGCGGGGATGCCTGATATCGGCATAATCGCTGACTCCGGCCAGGTAGAAGACATACACCGGCAGCAGGGGCAGGATGCAGGGTGAGACAAAGGCCAGCAACCCTTCCACAAAGCACAGCAGATAAGATAAACCAGGCACTTAAGATGGCTCCTTTACAATATAGTGACTTAATATAGTATAGATGAAATCGAGCCAGAAAATATCAGCCAATATTGCTTGACATTAACGCTGCGTCAACCTTTATGGTTGGGATGAAAGGGGGGTGTATATGGAGTACAGGGTTCAGAAACTGGCGCGGCTGACCGGAGTCAGCCCTCGTACCCTCCGCTATTACGATGAGATAGGACTGCTTAAACCCGGCCGCATCAGCTCATCCGGATATCGCATCTACGGGCAGCCGGAAGTGGATATGCTCCAGCAGATCCTGTTTTACCGGGAGTTGGGACTGGCTTTGGACCGGATCAGGGAAATCGTGACCGATCCTGGCTTCGACAAGATGGCCGCCTTGCAGGAGCATCGTCAGACTTTATGCCAGCAGCGCCGCCGTCTGGACGATTTGATAGCCACGGTCGAAGCCACCATGGCTGCATATGAAGGGGGTTATATGATGAAAAATGAGGACAAGTTTGTCGCTTTCAAGAAACAGCTGGTTGATGCCAATGAGCAGGAGTATGGGGATGAGATCCGCTCCAGGTACGGCATCCAGACGGTGGAGGCGTCAAATCGCAAGGTTCTGGACATGAGTCCGGAAAAATATGATGAGGCCAGTAAGCTGAGTGAGAAATTACAGGTCACTCTCGCCGAAGCCTTCCAGACCAAGGACCCGGGTGGAAAACTGGCTCAAGAGGCCGCCGACCTGCACCGCCAATGGCTGGGTTTCTTCTGGGATAAATACAGCCCGGCAGCCCATATGGGCTTGGCCCAAATGTATGTGGACGATGAGCGTTTCACCGCCTATTATGATGCTGAACACCCTGGGACAGCGGCTTTCCTGCGGGATGCGGTAGGCATCTATACCGGCCTGAAATGAGGGAGATGGCCCCGGTTGGTCATGCTTTGGGATGAATATGGTGTTTAATGGCGGAGCTTGGTGTTAGTCAGGCTCCGCCCCATTATTTACCGGGCTTGGTTATAAAACAACTGCGTTTGGGGAAAACCTCTGGTGTAAGCGTTTGTTTCCCGCAGCCTGGTTAAATTAGTATTGTACACCTGGCGGAAGTGAGGAGAGGGTGAAGATGGACGGTCTGGAGGCAGATTTGAGGGAAGTTCTTGAGCTGAGATTGCTCCACGGGTATTCGGTAGCTGAAACCGCCTCTATCTTGGGAAAGACCGAAGCTGGTGTGTATGCCGGGCAATACCGGGCTCTGTATGAACTGGCCCGCCAACTGGACCAGGACCAGACATAGCTGAAGACGAAGGATAGCCCGGGCGGGAAGATGCCCGTCCCCGCTGGAAGGTTGCCCGCCCGCCCGGTCTGGCCGGGCTTTTTTGTTACCGGGTCAGGGGCCGGGTCATATGAGCGAAACGTGCCAGGGCTTGGCTCTGGGGCAATTAGTCTGGTGTTTCAAACAACCCGCAGCAGCCCGGTGGTATCTTGAAGCGTATGCTACAATGATGACAGGAATTTTGTACCACGGGAGGGTTTGATTTGTCGAAGGCTTCATCGGCTGGTCAGGCAGCCTTCAATAATCCGTTCATCCCGTTGAAACATCGCAGTTTTCGTTACTACTGGATCGGCATGTGCGTATCCCTGATCGGCACCTGGATGCAGAGCGTGGCCCAGCCTTGGTTGGCCTATTCCCTCACCAACTCCGCCCTTTTATTGGGTTTGGTGGGAGCCATGCAATACACGCCAGCCCTATTTCTGTCTCTCTTTGCCGGAGTGGTGGTTGACCGTTGGCCTATCAAGCGAATCATTTACTTCACCCAGGCTTCCGCCATGATGATCGTTCTCTCCCTGGCCTTGCTGGTCTACAGCGGGGCGGTACGTTACTGGCACATCTTGCTTATGGCTGGCCTGCTGGGATTGGTAAACACCCTCGATATGCCCGCCCGCCAAGCGTTTGTGGTGCAACTGGTGGGCAAAGATGATCTCATGAATGCTATCGCCCTCAATTCTGTGGCTTTCAACACCGCCCGGGTTATAGGACCGGCGGTAGCCGGTATCCTGATGGCATATTACGGGGTGGGCGTTTGCTTCCTCATCAACGGATTGAGTTTTGCTGCCGTCCTGATCGGCCTGCTGTTTGTAGTACCCCTTCCCATCCAGATGGAGAGGCCGGCTCCTGAATCGGTTTGGGCAGAGCTCAAAACCGGATTGCGGTACGTGGGGGAACAGCGGATGGTTCTGGAAACAATCGTGCTGGTCGCTATTCTGGGCGCATTCGCACTGAATAATAACGTCCTGCTGCCGGTTTTTAACCAGGAGGTATTGCAGCTGGGAGAGGGCAGTCTGGGATTTCTGTTTTCCTTCGCTGGAGCGGGAGCACTGATGGGCGCGCTGACCATCGCTTCCCTCAGTCGCATCGGCCCCCGTACCTGGGTTCTGAATGTTGCTCCGGTCCTTATAGGTGTCCTATTGATCCTGACCACCCTTAACTCTAGTTTTTGGCTGACCGGACTATTGCTGGCGGCAGCGGCCTTCTTCTTCAACCTGTTCTCCTCGACTGCCAACACTACCGTGCAGATATCTACTCCTGACCACTTGCGGGGACGGGTTATGAGTCTTTATACCCTGTTTTTCATAGGCACCGCCCCGCTGGGCAACCTCTACGCGGGATGGAGCTGTGAGTTCTGGGGACCCCAGTATGGATTCGCCGCCTGTGGGATAATGGTGCTGGCTGCATTGGTCTTGGTATACCTTCTGCGGACAATATGGGGTAAGGATAAGGTAAGAGACGAAGCCGGCTGATGATGCGATGAGATACCAGCTTGAATAATGGACCCTGATTCCACGAGAAGGTCGGTTCCCGTTTGGAGCCGTGCGGGACAAGGGCATGCCCATTCCCAAGGGAGGACAGGTGGACTTGTATGCGATTTTTGGAAAGGAAGGATAAGAATTTGAGCAGTGAGGCGGGGAATGGCCGGGCCCGGGTGGCCTTGGTGGGTTGTGCAGAATATCATTACCCGGAAGTCCGGCAAGCTGTCGCAAGAGGCCTGCAACTGTTGGGCGGCCTCGATCATCTGGTCCGCCCGGGGGAGAGGATCGTTCTGAAACCCAATCTTCTGGCGCCCGACCCCCCCGAGAAATGCGTCACCACACACCCCGCCGTCTTTAAAGCGATGGCCGAAAACCTGCAGCGGACCGGGGTCAAAGTCTCATTTGGTGATTCTCCCGCAGTGGGCTCCACGGCCCTGGCGGCACGCCGGGCGGGACTGACGGCGGTAGCCGATGAACTGGGCCTGGAACGGGCGGATTTCAGCCGGGGGGAGGAAATGTCGTTTTCGGAAGGAAAGCAGAATAAGCGATTTACCATCGCTAAAGGGGTTCTGGAGAGTGACGGGCTTATCAGCCTGCCCAAGTTGAAGACCCATGGCCTAACCCGCATGACCGGCGCTATAAAAAACCAGTTTGGCTGTATCCCCGGATTACTGAAGAGTGAGTTTCATGTAAAAATGCCCGATGCCGACAATTTCACCCGTATGCTGATCGATCTCAACCTGCTCCTTAAACCCCGTTTATATGTAATGGACGGCATCTGGGCCATGGAGGGCAACGGTCCCCGGGGCGGTACTCCCCGCCACATGGGGGTATTGCTTTTCTCCACCGACCCGGTGGCTTTGGATGCCACCGTCTGTCGCCTGGTCAACCTGCCACCCGAAGATGTGCCAATGCTGACGAACGCTCAACAGATGGGATTGGGCACCTATCAGATGGAGAACATCGACCTGTTGGGGGACCGGTGGGAAGGCCTCGCCCATAAGGACTTCATGAAACCAGATAAAGCAGGTACATCCATACAGACCCCATGGCTGCGCAACCGGATAATACCCAAACCCTTTATTGACCCCCGCCGCTGCATACAGTGCGGCATCTGCATCCAAGGCTGCCCGGTAAAACCGGCGGTAGTGGATTGGGAAAATGAAGACAAGACAAAGCCGCCCATCTATGATTATCGCCGCTGCATCCGCTGCTATTGCTGCCAGGAGATGTGTCCCGAAGCGGCCATCGAGCTGCGGGCGCCATGGTTGGGTAAGGTGCTGGCCCCGCTAGTGCGCTAGCCCTACCAGTTATTCCATCCTGACCAACCCGTCTATCGCCAGGCGCACAGATGGGTTTCGGCCGCGTCGATGGCGGAGAAGATGCAGAAGCCCATAAAGCTCAGCACTACTATGCCCGCATACATATCCAAATAGTTGACCCGCATCCAGGCATCCATTATGAAGTAACCCATGCCGTATTCGGTACCGAAGGTTTCGGTGAAGAACAGGATCGATACCGCGGTGCCCAGGGCCAGGCGGATGGCGGTCAGAACCTCGGGCAGGGAAGCAGGCAGGATGATCTCGGTGAAGGTTTGGATCTTACTGGCTCCCAGGGATTGCAGGGAGTGGAATGTTTCGGCCGGGATCGACTTCACGGCATCCCGGGAGGTGATGACAACCTGGAAGACGACGATCAGCACGATCATGATCAGCTTGGAGACCTCTCCCAAACCGAACAGCAGCATGACCACCGGAAGCAAGGCCAGTTTGGGTATCGGGTAGGTGAAATAGACCAGGGGCGACAGCAGTCTGTCGATGCGGTCATAGTAACCCATCAAAAATCCCAACGGGACCCCCAGCAAGGCGGCCAGTAATATGCCCGCCAGGATACGCCCCAGGCTGTACAGGACATGGGTCGATATTTTGGCGGTAAAGGTAGCGATGATGTTGAGCAATACATCATATGGTGAAGGCACGATAGGCCGCGCCAATAAGGCTGACAATGCCCACCAGGCCAGGATGACCACTATTAGGCTGTAGATGGCTCCCCGCCATTTTCTGGAACGCAACCGGATCAGTCCTTGATTAGTATTTTCCGCAGACGCATGGACATGGAATGGTATTGGTCCTGGAGGCGCAGATCCTCCATCTGGAAGCATGGGTTGTCGATGATCTCCAGCACTCGGCCCGGAGATGAGGAGAAGACCACGATCTTGCTGCCCAGGTAGAGCGCCTCATCGACGCTGTGGGTCACAAATACCGTGGTCACACTGTTTTGCTTCCAGATATGGAGGAATAGGGCCTGCATCTCCTCTCTGGTTATGGCATCCAGCGCCGAAAAAGGCTCATCCATAAGAAGGAGATCGGGTTTCATTATAAAAGCGCGGGCGATCGCCACCCGCTGCCTCTGACCTCCGCTGAGCTCTTTGGGATACCGGTCCAGCAGGGTGTCGATATCCAGCTGCTGGAGAATGTAATGGCTGTAATCGTTCAATTCCTGCGGCCCGCTTTTTATCTTGATTCCCAGCAGGGCATTGTCGCGGACGTTTTTCCAGGGCAACAGGCCATAGTTTTGCAGTATCATCCCTACCCGCTGGGTTTTGGGGTTTATGGGGCGGCCGTCTATGGTGACTATCCCCGCGTATTTTCTTTGTATACCGGCCAGCACATAGAGAAAAGTCGATTTGCCGGATCCCGAGGGGCCGATCAAGGTTATGATATCCCCTCGAGGGATGTCCAGACTGACCCTGTCCAACGCCAAAACCGACTCATTGATAGCCTGGTACCAGACCGATAGATTGCTGACTTGGATCACTCGATCATCTGCCTAAGCACATCCCTATTGATAAGATCATCATAATTATAGGTCGCTTTTACCAGCTGCCCGTCTGCCATCCAGGCCATGACATCATCGAAGACCCTTTTCTCGGGAAGTTCGGCCTGGCGGTATTGGGGCATTTTGATGATATCCTTCACTTCCGCTGGGAATCCCATCGCCTGGATGACAAAATCCAGGTAGGATGCAGTGGGTTCGGTCTGCAAATAAGCGGCAGCATCATTATAGGCCCTCATGACTGCCTTGATTTCTTCCGGATTATCCCTCAGAGTCTCGGCGGTAAAAGCTACGGTGACGCATTTATTGGCCAGTACGTCAGTGCTGGTCAACATCGTGGCCCCGTCTTTGAGAGCCAGGCTGGAAAAGGGCTGGACCATGATGGCGGCATCCACCCGGTCCCCCTGCAGCATCTCGAAACGGGTAGGCAACTGGGGAATAACTACCTTGTTTACCTCATCGGGCAGCACCCGGTTGGCTTCCAACATGCGGTCCAGGCTGTATTCCATGACCGTATTGCTGGATAATCCCACGCTCCTGCCTTTAAGACCATCCACCGAGGTGATGTCGGATCCCTTGCCCGCCATAAGCTCGATAGTCCCGTCGGTCTGGGAACACATGCGCAGGTTTATGCCCCCGGCATTGGCAAAGATAACTGCGACCATATCCGACACCACGCCGTCCAACTGGCCGCCCTGAAGGGCACTGTCCCGGTCTTTGGCGCTCTTGAAAGGGATTACCTTGACTTGGGCCCCCCGTTTGGTATAATAGCCATTCTTCTCGGCTATCAGGAAGGGAACCGAGTCAACGTCCGGCATAATGCCGATCGTGATCATCTTGCCCGGTACCGCAGATGGCTTGTCCTGACCGCAGCCGAGGGGGAACAGCGCCAGCGTCATAATCAACAATGCGATCAGTACTCTTTTCATAAGACACTCCTCTGCCCGATAAGCATGGTTTACATTATATACCATGCCTCTGGGTTTTACATTATCGGCTGCTCAATTGCTGATCGACCCAGCGGATGACCTTGCGGTAGAACAACAACTCCAGGTGGTTCACTTTGAGCCTGGTCTTTTCTTTGAGAATGGCCCCCCCAGCCACCATGGCATCTGTGTTCAAGACGCTGTCCACGAAGACCATTCCATCACTGGGGGCGGAAACATCGCCGGGCACCGGGCCAAACATGTGGTTGTCACCGGCCAGGACCGACAATTCTACCCCGGCCCCGCCGTCGGCCTTCTCCAACCGGGCAATCAGGTCCCCTCCGTCGGCGATGGCGGCATTGATCCCCCGGGAGTGGCTGACAAATCCCAGCCCGCCGTGATAGGTGGTCCACCAGTCAGGCTGGGTCATATCCAGGGGATAATGATCATTCCATTTATAGAGCATTTGAGATTGTCCGGGAAACGCTCCGTCGTGGTAAATGGCTTGCCGGCAAGTATTTAGCGGGGCGCCCAGGTAATTCATCCGGTCCCAGGCGATCACCCCGTTGCTGCCGGTCAGGTATATGGGGAGGGAGATAGCCGGGTTACGAAATGCGAAATCGATACCCAGGTTAGGCGTTCCCAGCATGACCATGCGGCGAATATCGCCCCGGTAAAGGGTTGCCGTGCTAAGGCCGGCTATATAGACACGGGCTGCCAGGCCGCCTTTGCTATGTGCTACCAGGTCTACCTGTTCCACATGGCACATGGCTTTGACCTGAGCGATGGCGTGGGCCAGGACTTCTGCCTGATAGCGGTTGTCCCCATGAGTATGAGCGAAGGTCAGGCAAAATACCCGGTAACCCAGATCCACCAACTGTTGTTGGATGCCCTTAAACCCCATATTATACAGATTGACAAAAGAGACCGCATCCATACCGGCCCCGGGGACAAGAATCACCGGGATTGGATTACGGTTGGTCTGCCAGCCGGGGGCCAAAGGAAGAAGATATTGGTCGGATGAGGGCCTATTTTCTCCAAACGCTTTGATAATATCCCGGTCAGTATGTTGGTTGGCTGAGCAGAAGATCTCGCTGATATTGCGCAGTTCCGGTACCCGGCAGGCCAGTATACCGTCCCAGTAACTCTTGCTATTGGGTACCTGCGAGTGACGCCCGAACAGCACTGGAATCAAATCGTCAAATTTTTTCATGGCGCCATTCCTCCTGGTTGCCGCCAGCCCACGGGCGGTGTTGATAATTGAATAGAGATTCATGTAGAGCCTGCTAAGATATTATTACATAAAAGAAAAGATAATTCCGAAACATAGTGTACTGGAAAAACCTTCGATTTTCCAGTTAATCTTTTGCCCCGTGGGTCATTTTCACTCATCCAAAAACCAAAGGCTGGTAACTTCGAAATAAGGCTTGATTTTCGTTTTGCCAGAGCTTATTATCTAAAACATGAAAAGTGTATCAAGTTAGTCCACTTTGGAAAAAGGTGAGCCTATGCAGATTACCCGCCAAACCGAATACGCGATAAAGACCCTTATCGAATTGGGGCAGGTGCCTTATGGACAGCTGCTGTCGAGCAAAACAATTTCACAGAAACACGGCATTTCCGAGGATTTCCTGTACAAGACGATCCAGGTTTTGTCACGGGCCGGTCTGGTGGTGACTCAGCGTGGCATTCAGGGAGGAGTGAGATTGGGACGCCCTCTGGAAGGGATCACCATTGCCGATGTAATTGAGGCCATGGAGGGCCCGCTGGCGATCAACGTTTGCCTGAGTCCAGGATACCAATGCGAAAATTCGGCCACCTGCCAGGTCAGAAAAACCCTGGCTCGAGCCCAGAAAGCAATGGTAAAGGAACTGAGGAAAACCAGCCTGGCGGAGATAGCTGCTCAGGAAGCAGAGATAGCTGCGCAGGAAATGGGAAAGATAAAAACCAAGGGTTGAATTCAGGATCTGCACCAAACGACTTATTATCACACCATTTTAGAAGGAGGAATCTGAATGTTCTGCAATCAATGTGAACAGACTTCAAAAGGAACTGGATGCGTGACCATCGGGGTTTGCGGCAAGAAACCCGAAGTAGCGGCCTTACTGGACCTGCTTGCTTATGCGGCCAGCCAACTGTCGGAGGTGGCCCGCCGGGCCAGGAGCCAAGGGGTGGTCGATCCTGAGTTGAATCACCTGACCGCCACCGCCCTGTTCGTGACTCTGACCAATGTCAATTTTGATCCGGCGGCCATAGAAAAGTATATTCGTGACGCAGCCGCCAAGACCGGCGAGATAGCGGCCAAGGCGGGGATCGACACCAGCTTTGTAATTAAGCTGGCCAGTGATATGGACGGATTGGTCAAACAGGGTGAGGAACTCGGTTATCCTGGCAGCCAGGAAAAGGACCCGGATATCCGGTCCCTGAAAGAATTATTATTGTACGGACTAAAAGGTGTGGCAGCTTATGCACACCATGCCGCCATTCTTGGGCAGGAGGATGAGCAGGTCTATGCCTTTATCCACGAAGCCATGGCCAGCCTGATAGGACCGGATCAACCTATGGAAGAGTGGCTGGGACTGGTTCTTAAATGCGGGGAAATAAACCTGCGGGCCATGGAACTGTTGGATGCCGGTAATACGCAGACCTTTGGCCATCCGGAGCCCACCGGGGTACAACTGGGTCATAAAGCCGGCCAGTGCATACTGGTATCAGGTCATGACCTCAAGGACCTCAAGGATTTGCTGGATCAGACCGAGGGCAAGGGCATCAATATCTATACCCACGGCGAGATGCTGCCCGCCCATGGATATCCGGAGTTGAAGAAACATGCCCATCTGGTTGGTCACTATGGGACCGCCTGGCAGAATCAAAAGAAGGAATTTGCCCAGTTCCCCGGGGCCATACTAATGACCACCAATTGTATCCAGGAACCGGCGGCTAATTACGCGGCCAGCATATTTACCAGCGGAGCGGTAGGATGGCCGGGAACGATACATGTGTCCAACAACGATTTCGGGGCGGTTATTGCCAAGGCCCTGGAATTGCCGGGATTTAGCGACGATGTCGATAATGGTTCGGTTCTGACCGGATTTGCCCGCAATGCAGTGTTGGGGGTAGCCGGACAGGTTGTCGAGGCTGTGAAGAGCGGGGCCATCAAGAGGTTTGTTTTGGTGGGTGGCTGTGACGGAGCCAAGTCAGGACGCAATTATTACACCGAACTGGTGGATCGCCTGCCCGAGGATACGGTAGTCTTGACCCTGGCCTGCGGCAAGTTCCGCTTCTTTGACCACAAACTGGGTGATATTGGCGGAATACCGCGCCTGTTGGATGTGGGACAGTGCAACGATGCTTATTCAGCGATCCAGATTGCGGTGGCCCTGGCCAATGCGTTCGAGTGCGGAGTGAACGATCTGCCCCTGTCGATGGTCTTGTCCTGGTATGAGCAGAAGGCGGTATCGATCCTGTTGACCCTGTTATACCTGGATATCAAGAATATCCGTTTGGGTCCCAGCTTACCGGCTTTCGTATCACCCAACGTGCTGAATGTTCTGGTTGAGAAATTCGGGATCAAACCGATAGGAACCGTGGAGGAAGACCTGGCGGCGATAGTAGGCTAATTTCCGGATGCAGCTGATAACGATCAATTCATGGGGAACCAATCCTATCAGGCACGACCGGTTCAGGGCAGGTACCCTTGGGGAGGCAAGTAAATTATGGTTTTGCGCAGTATCGTAAAAGTAGATGAAGAATTATGTAATGGATGCGGAGTCTGTATATCACCGTGCGCCGAGGGGGCTCTGGCCCTGGTGGATGGCAAAGCCAAGGTCATCCGGGATGAGCTGTGCGATGGAGCTGGATTTTGTATGGGGTTATGCCCGGTGGGAGCCCTTTCCCTGGAAATCAGGGAAACCGAATCGTTCTCCGAACAGGCTGTCGAGGAGCTAAAAAAATCCGCTCCCCGGCACTACATCGCCCAGCACTGCAATTCTTGCCGCATCTCCGAAGATGAAGCCTACCTGCTGCCCATAAAGCACCAAGGGGATTCGCAATGGGTATGCACCCGCTGCCTGCCCCGCCTGATACACGGCTAGGCCGGCAGTAATTCCCCCGGGGCGGTAAATTTATTGCTACATTTCCCGCTCCCGTGCCATAATTAATGTGGTGCGGGGGCGGGATTATTTTTACAGGCTATTGGATGCCGAAAATATTCGCCTTACTAAACCATAGAGGTGATTACATGGAGATGGCGTTGATATTTGGGACAGCTTTCGTAGTGGCCTTATCCGGCGCCATGATGCCGGGACCGATGCTCACCGCCGCGGTAGCCGAGAGCCTGAAG
>JAAYJY010000140.1 GCA_012522705.1 Syntrophomonadaceae bacterium
CCTTGTACCCGGCTCAGAAAATTCTCCGCCAGGCGGCGGGCTTCAGCTTGGCTGAGACCATTGGTCGCTTGCTCTCCCCGCGGCAACCCCAGGGTTAGACTCAACAGTTCGCCGCTGCGAGCATCTACCCGACCATAGAGGTATTGTGTTAAATTATCGTCACCCGCTGGCGATGACCAATTGAGACTCCAAATCCGAACATCGGGATAGCGCCAATCCATTTCCAGACTGGCGGAACGCAGCACCAGTTGTCCCTTGGCTTGGGCCCATTTGAAGATGACCTGGGCGGCCTGTTCCTGGCTGATCAGCCCGGCCAGATCCTCGATTTCTCTTTGCTCCTCCGGGGTCAGTGGTATAGCCCCGGGCAAAGCCTGGTCTTCCGACATGCCCCCCATGCCCTTCCCGTTGGTTATCTGATCAGACCAAGCCGGGACCATGGGTTTACCGGTGAAGGCATCGATGACCCCATTGGAGGAATGGTCGATGATATAGGCCAGCAGTGGCTTGGCTGCCTCCGCACCGCCGGTGAGCAGCCTCGACTGCTCCGGCAGCTGGTATTCAAGTTTTATAATGTCATTTTGGATGAAGCTCAGCTGAGCCGTTTCAGCACTCACGATCCCCTTGGGATCAGGTAAAGGCAGATGAGTCCAGTTGAGATTATAACCCAGGACCTCCCCGTTGGTGGCATCTATATTTACCCAGGCTCCGATCCCCTCCACTGGTATCTGGTTGGCTACCCGGCGCCAGTTGACCGTATAATTAACCGGACCGGAAGAACGAAAGGGGCTGGGCTCCTGTTCTTCTATCATAACCAAGGAATCCATGCGGCTCGGTATGACCCGCTGCAGCATTTGGGCGGCCGTCTGCCGGGCATCATTCCAGGAAACAACCGGTATGCGGCTGGCGCCGCTGGTCTGGGGCTGCCATTTATTCATGGCGGTCACCTCCCCGGTATCGGCATCCACCTGAGCGCTGAAGCTGCCTCCGGATCGGTCGGGGCGATCCCAAACCAGGTTCCAGACCTGGCCGCCCTCGTATTGGCTGAGACTGGATGTAAAATTGGTAAATTCAGCGGGGATGGTGAAATTCTGGCGAACCACCTGAATCGCCTGTTCCAGCATGACCGCCGGTTGGTCGGATGCGCGTACACTGCCCGTGATCAACAGAACCACGAGCATAACCACCGATAATCCTGTAATCGCCTGCTTGGCCCTCCTACCCATTGTTTCGCACTCCTCCTCGCCTTATATTGAACCATGCTTGGACACTATCCTCCCCCAAAGTGAAAACCGACCTGGCGAGGCCGGTTACTTGACTATCAACGACGGACAAGTTAGGTTGCGGAGCAGGTAATCGGATACGCTGCCAAACATAAAACGGCCCACCATCCCCCGGTTGTTGGTTCCCATCACTACAATATCGATGGCGTTGTCTTCAGCTATCTTGGCAATTACTTTACCCAGCGACCGGGTCCCGGCCTCCATTTTTCTATGGGCGGCAATGCCTTCAGCAGCAACTCTAGCGGCTGCTTCCGACTGGAGGCGGGCCAGGGAATCGAATCGGGATGGATTGTCATCATAAAGATAGGCGGAAGCTATGTATATCTCCCCGGAGGATAATTTGGCCAGTCCTATGGCCGTCTCCAGCGCTTTGGCTGCTATGGAGCCTTCATCGTAGGCTACCAGGATCTTATCAAACATGGATCACACCCCCTGTCTTACAAATAGTTGGCCCGCCCTTTTATAATTATACTCAATTAACCCGGGTAAATTGCGCTGAATCAAGTCCGCTTCAGTTCATCCATCCTGTCTTTGCGATCGGCGGAAATAAGACGGTTAAGATACTCGGTCATTGACAAGCCATCCTGACGGGCTATGGTCTGCAGATATTGAAAGTCATCAGGGCTGAAAGCCAGATTTATCCGGGATATCCCAGGATTTGACGGTCCAGAGTTAGGTGCTCCGACCGGTTCTGCTGGCAGCGATCTGGCTGCGCCTCCGTTATCGATACTCTCCAGCTGGGATCTGGGCCGGTTGATAAACTTCATCGCCGGATTGTCCTTAAAATTCTTACGAGTCATCCCCCTGTCTCCTTTCCAACAATTCATCAGCAAAGGCCATATAATCCTGGGCAGGTTTATTCCGAGGCGCATAGCTGAAAAGGTCCTGGCGCGAGGCCTGGGCTTCTTTTACGGCTACCCCTTCACGTATGGGGCGTTGATAGACAAATGTTTGCATCTGCTGCGCCGTCTCCTCTATCAGTCCGGTCAGGTCACGGCTCAATACGCTTCTCGGATTATGCCGGGTTATAAGTATCCCTTTCAGCAACAGTCCGGGATTGGTATAACGGGTCACCGCCTGGATAGTGCTGTGCAGCTGCCATATACCCTGGAGGCTGTAGGCGTCCGCCTGGGCGGTTATGACTACCTCATCGGCGGCTGTCAAGGCATTAATAGTCAAAATGCCCAAGCTGGGCGGGGTGTCTATGATTATGTAATCGAAGTCGTCCCGCAAAGGCTGCAATGCTTCCTGTAACCGGAATTCCTTACCTATCGCGGTCAGCTCCAGGTCTGCTCCGGATAAAGCGGTGGAGGCCGGGATTATCTTCCGGTCTGGCATATCGCCAGGTTTTTCCTTGGTTCTCGACGGTTTTCCTGCTTGCCCGGGCCCTGTGCAGATGGCATCCGCCGCCGGCATCTTCCCGGTCAGGACCTCATAAGTGCCGTGGGTCTGGTCCTGGGCGCGCATGGTGAAGGTTAGATTGGCCTGGGGATCCATGTCTACCATCAATACCCGCCAGCCTTTCCGAGTCAAGGCCGCTCCCAGAGCCCCAGCCGTGGTGGTCTTGCCGGTTCCTCCTTTTTGGGTGGCTATGGTAATTATGTCGCTCATAACTCACTCCTTTGACTGGCCCTTCGTTTACGACCGGGCGGCGTATCACTGTATCAAACATGTATCCAATCCCATTGCTACCATTATATTGTTTTTTCGACCCGGATGCAGACAATTGTCTGATTTTTCTCATTATTCTAGAATATCTTGAAAATACCCTTGACATATCTTGGATAGCAGTATAAACTATTTTTAACTCTTGAAAAAGGCAAACTCGCTGAAAGGCGGGGACGCAAAGCCATGGGTCTAAGGCCGCAAGGTTATGACTGCCAGGTTGCCGGGAAGATGTAGGATTTATTGAACCTGCAGCGCAACTTGTGCGTCGGCAGGTTTTTTTTATTTCCTTTCCCTGGTATTTATGCTTATTGGCCAGCCGGCTGTGGAACCGGTAAATTGCAGAGAGGGGCGAAGTTGGAATGGGTAATCAATTATATAATAATGAACCAAGGAATAGCGATGTGGAGATGACCGCAATCGATCTGGAATGCGCAGTTCAAACAGAAGATCTGCAGGTGAAGACTCTCCAGGCAGAGATCATTCAAGCCCGTCAGAAGTTGACGGAATCCGAAGCCATAATGATAGAGATGCAAAGAAAACTGGATGATTATTTTGCCCAGGAAAGGCAAATCGCCGAAGTAATGATTGCAGCTCAGATTAGCGCGCAAAAGACGGAGGCCTCGGCACGAGCCCGGGCAGAGGTTATCATCCAGGAGACGGAAGAGACCTTAAGGATGAAACAGCGGGAACTTGAGTTGCTGCAGATGAGAGCCCAATCATATAAAGAAGACATCGTAGGTCGGCTGGAACAATACAAATCCTCGGTCGAGAAAGTCAACATTATGGTTGATGATTCGGCCTTCCCTCCAGCGGTAGTCAGTGAAGAAACCAAGGCCGATCAAAGAATGATCGGTTAACAATTCTATTTCATTGAAGGGGAAATATACTATGGGCAGCGCAACAACTATTGACCATCATCCTGGTAAAAGCACCGTTATCGAGAATATGACTGCGGAACTCCAATCCATTATGGACCTGGTAAAAACCATAGAGCAACGGTCAGCCGACTTGGCGGAGCAAATATCCATTCATGCCCAGCGGCACAGTTTTTTAACCTACGCTTGGCAGGAAAGCCGAAAAGTAGCCGACGAGATCAGCTTCAGTGCGGAACAGCGCGTTGATTCCGTAACCGCCCGAGCCAAAAGCATCGTGGCACCACAGCAAGACCAAATCACCTATCTGAATCAGGAAATTAGGCGGCTTGAGCACGAGGTTTCCGCCCGGGAGGCGGATAATCCCGCGTACACTATCCCCGCCGACCTTAAAATAACGCCACTGACCATCCAGGTCGACAATGTTATTGACTTAACCGCCTATTTGCATCTTCCTCCCCACCGTCAGGAAACAGGCATCACCACAACCACCAGTGAAGATGCGGCTGGTATCTCCCAGCCTGTCCATCCGATACCCGCTGAGGCTGCAGCCCAGCTTAATGGGATTGCATCCGCGGTCTTGGAACAAGAGCCAGTATTGCAGCCGGAAAACGGTCATGGGGCAACCGCTGACGATAACCGGATGGCTGGCAACCAAAGCGGAATAACTGATGAATCCCGGATCGAATCACCGGTATATCGTGGTGATGCAGGTGCAGTTGAGACCATGCATTTTGATACCGAGATCAACATATACCATAACCATTCGGGTCCTGGTTGGCACCGTCCCAAACATCGTCATCACTGGAAGCTGCAGCTGCAGGTGGAAATTCCGGAACATAATGTCGACGTAGTCTACATTCAAATTTCGGCAGCTATAACAGCTACCTTGGCCCGCTTCGACGATATACTGCTCAACCGCGTTTTCCCCTTCGATATTATCGAGCCCAGTCAGGAAAACGTAGCGGCTTATTTTTTCAACTGCCTGGAAGACACCCTGGTATTGAAGGAACTTATTCTAAAAGAACTGGTTCTGGTGGAAGATGATATTCCGCAAATGACAATAAACTCCCGCAGTACCGATATCGAAGAAATGTTGAAGGGTGAAGATCTGATTCAGGATATGCGCACCAGTCTGCTGGATAAATCCAAGAATGGGAAAGTAGCAGCGGACCGGCCGGCCAAGAAGAAGTTCGGCTTTTTAAAGAGAGGATAAGTCTGGCTATCATCGTTGACCCTGCGGCCAATCAAGGAGAATGACTATGCAGCTTGATTGCTTTCTAGAGTTCAAACACCACCCCAGTTATAAGGATGGCGCCATACCGATCCACAAGCATCGCTGGCAAATACGTATTGCAATCGCCGGCAACAAGGGCAATACGGTCAGTTACAGTTCTCTATTTGCCATGGTCAACTCGGTTTTGAAACGCTACCATCGGGTAATCATGAACGATGTTCATCCCTTTGACAGTGTCCGGCCGACCCATGATAACATCGCTAAATATATTTTCAACTGCATCGATGACAGCGTAAAGGACCTGGGAGGACAATTGAGTAACATGAACGTCTGGGAGGATCTGGAGCTTATAAACCGAATTGAACGCCGCAGCCCGGAATTTGATGGTTTGGACCAGCTCTCCGATCACGATCCACCAACCCCGGCAATTATAGATGCTGGCAGTTCTGCCCGAAGCAAACTGGCCAGCCTAATGCTTTATATCGCAACCCCTTTTTAAAAATCTCTGATCTACCCGATTGCGGTAATCGAAACAACTTCGTTCCCGATACTTATACATCCCCCGGCTCAACAGAAGTCCGCCGCCATTCCCTGACTGCGGACTTCTGTTGTTCCTACCCTATGATCCTTAATAACGTCTATCCTTCCAATGGTAAGGCGTCTTACTCCTTGCCATTCCAGCAATAGGTGCATATCTTATGCTTGTCTATGCCGATGGAATCCAACATGCTGTTCAAGTTCTGGTACTTGAGGCCAGAGAAGTTGAGCTTCTTCTTGATGCAATCCACCATGCAACCATATTTGGGGTTGGCCGGATCACAATAATCGGAAAAGGACTCCGGCTCTTTTCCTTCCAAATCGATGATGGCTTGCCGGGCTACCAAATCCATCTCCGAGCGGGAGGTGGAAAAATTCAGGTATTTGCACCCGAATACCAGGGGTGGGCAGGCCGACCGGATATGGACCTCACGGGCACGGCACTTGTATAACAGGTCTACCGTCTGCCGCAGCTGGGTACCCCGGACAATGGAGTCATCACAGAATAATAAGCGTTTGTCAGTCACCAGTTCCGGAACCGGCATGAGTTTCATCTTGGCCACCAAACTCCTGATGTTCTGTTCCTGGGGTATGAAGCTCCGGGCCCAAGTGGGTGTGTATTTAATGAAGGGGCGTGCATAAGGCACCTTGGACTCGTTGGAGTAACCGATGGCATGTCCCACCCCAGAATCTGGGATCCCCGCCACCAGATCTATCTCCACATCATCATCCTTGGCCATCAGCGCTCCGTTGCGATAACGCATAAGTTCCACATTCATGCCTTCATAGGTCGAAGAGGGGTAGCCATAGTACACCCAGAGGAAGGCACATATCTTCATTTCCTCCCGGGGCGGAGATACGGGTTCGATACCTTCCGGGGTCAGCAGGATAATCTCCCCGGGACCCAGTTCGTACCTGAAAACATAGCCCAGATTGTTCAAGGTGCATGATTCGAAGGATGCGCACATTGCCCCCTCCTTCTCTCCCACTATTATCGGGGTGCGCCCATATTTGTCCCGGGACGCATAGATCCCCTGCGGGGTCAGGAGCAGGACCGAGCAGGAACCCTCGATCAGTTCCTGGGTCTTTAGCAGCCCATCCTTGAAGGACTCTTCCTGGTCTATGATTACAGATACCAGTTCAGTCGGATTTATGGTCCCCTTGCTGGTTTCCAGGAAATGCATATTGCGAATATTGAAAGCCAGGTCGGACAATTCGGCCAGATTGTTAATCCTGCCCACCGTGCTGATCGCATATTGACCCAGGTGTGAGCGCACTGTGAGTGGCTGCGGTTCGGTATCGCTGATACAGCCGATACCCATGTTGCCCTTCATATCCGCAATATCAGCCTGGAACTTGGTCCTAAACTGGGTGTTCTCGATATTGTGGATGGAGCTGTTGAACCCGCTGCCGGTCCAGATAGCCATCCCGCCCCGGCTGGTACCTAAATGGGAATGGTAATCGGTGCCGAAATATACATCTGTTACACAATCCTGCCGGGATACTACTCCAAAAAATCCGCTCAAGGCGATTACTCCCTTAATAATCAATTATTCGGCAAATTCCTGCCGACATTTTTATAATACAATACCGTAAAGCGTTTTTGTTATATTCAATACACTATATTTTAGATTATCTCCAACGAATTAGTCTGTCCAAACATAATCCTGGCACTGCCTGCAGCAGTTGGGGGGAACCCACCCCTATCAGGAATAGCGGATCACCATTCTTTCCACCGTATTGGTTACCTCCTTACAGTTGTAGGTGCACCTCTCCAGGTGATCGAACAGTCGGATGTAATTCATCACCTCAACCGGATTCCGGCGCAGCTCCTGAATCTTCTTGACCGACCTCCCATGCATTCCTTTGCCTTCTTTCTTTAAGCGGTTTACCACGGCCAGATGTTCCTTTAGCTTAGCCGAGATTTTATAGTCCTTCATCTCTTTTAAGGCCATATTCATGGACTGGCAGCATCTGATGATGAGTTCGCTGAACTGCTGGGCGGCGAGAGGGATCACCTGGATATGATGGACGTCTATGACAATCAATACCTCTTCAATAGCATCAGTAACGGCATCGATCTGATGGGCCAGGA
Organism: Syntrophomonadaceae bacterium; assembly: GCA_012522705.1. Lineage (GTDB taxonomy): Bacteria > Bacillota > Syntrophomonadia > Syntrophomonadales > Syntrophomonadaceae > PHAA01. Next base: position 7,690 of record JAAYJY010000140.1, read on the forward strand.
ACATTATATCGTCTTTGTCGAAAGGAGGCAGAAATTCAAGTACCAATCTTTTCACCATGACATCCTTGGCAGTATCGGCAGCATGCTCGATCTCATGCATCGCGGCCAGCATTTGCGGCATTTTCCCTTGGGTCGGATCATTTAGGCACTGGTCCAGGTATTGGGCGGCCTGCACTGAATAGTCGGCCTGGCGAGTAAACCCATGGATATAATCGAAAGGACAGTTGCGCTTGAAACCGAAAAGCATCTTTTTCGAGCCCCCCTTAAGCAAACAACCTTATGAACAGGAATGTCATGCCGTAACCCACCAGACCGCAGCCTGGAAATGTCAAGAGCCATGCATAGGCCATATCCCGAACCACTCTCCATTTGACCTCCGAGAATCTCCGCGCCACACCCACCCCCATGATGGCGGTGGTTTTGGTGTGGGTGGTACTGACCGGCCAGCCCAGCATGGATGACAGTAGCAGGCTGGACACCGCTCCGGCATCGGCTGCAAATCCCTGGTACGGCTCCAGTTTGATCATGTCCATACCCACTGTCTTGATGATGCGCCGCCCGCCCATGGCGGTGCCGGCAGCCATGACCAGACCGCACAAGGCCATCAGCCAGACCGGGATCTGGAAGCCGACGGCGGAATCCACCCGATTGACCAGCATGATCCCCAGTATAACTACCGCTATCAGCTTCTGACCGTCCTGGGCCCCGTGCATGAACGCCATCCCCGCTGAAGCCATCACCTGGGCCTTGATAAAAAATGGGCCCGCCCAGCGGCGGTCGACTTGCCTAAACAAGTTTTGAGCAGTTTTGGCCAAAATCCAGCCGGCGGTGAACCCTACCAGGACGGACAGGAATAGCCCATAAATGACCTTGACCCATTCATCTCCGTTGATCCCCGACAAGCCATTTTGGAGTGCGATCGCCGCCCCGGAAATGCCGGCGATAAGGGCATGCCCTTCACTGGTCGGGATCCCCAGCCGGGCAGCCATGCTGGCCCAGACGATGACGGCCACCATGGCTGCGCACATAGCGGCCAGGGAAGCATCCAGGTCCCCCTGGAAATCGACCATCTTGTAGATGGTCTGGGCTACGCTGGAGTTGATCAGGGTCATCACGAAGACCCCCAAAAAATCAAAGCTGGCCGCCATTAGGACGGCCTGCCGGACTGGCAGGGAACGGGAGGCCACACAGGTCGCGATGGCGTTGGGTGCATCGGTCCAGCCGTTAACCAGGAGTACGCCCAAGGTGAGTACGATGGTTATGAAGAAAACCGGATTAGAGGTCAGTTGATTTACAAAATCCATGAGCAGCATGGTCATGATCTTACCAACCTCCGTATCCGGCCGACTTGGTTTCCCTGATGTACGGGAATCGGGCTCCACCAAATAGAGCGTATACTATTCTATTCGGCATCCCCCCGGACCTATTCCGATCAAGTCCTGGTTGCGGCTGTCCGTAGCGGGAGATGATCCCTCCGTCCTGCTGTTATGCCTGCCAGTTCTTGCAGACATCGACCCAGCCCTGGCTGGCCGAGAAATTCTCCAGGTCCGGCAAACTCAATTTTATGGCCGAGTTACCACTCCCGCAGGCCGGGTAGACAAACTCGAATCTCTGCAGGGACACATCCAGGTACACCGGTAAATCCCTTATCAACCCGAATGGACATACCCCGCCCACCGCGTGTCCGGTATATTCCATCACTTCTGCCGGTTTTAGCATCCGGGCCTTAAATCCAAATGCCAACTTGAATTTGCTGTTGTCCACCTTAGCATCCCCCGCCGTCACCACTAACACGGCGCCTTCCTCGCCGCTGAATGACAAGGTTTTGGCTATCAGCGCCGGCTCGATGTTCAATGCCTGGGAGGCGAGTTCCACGGTGGCGCTGGAAATATCAAATACCATAATATCGTCGTCCCGCCCATATGCCTTGAAATATTGCCGGACCTGTTCAAGTCCCACTAATAATAATCCTCCAAGCCTAAATATTTCATTGATGGCCGCCGAGCTTTCAGTAATGGTCCCCGGCCCGGCGGCTTATGTGTAAAATCCGCCCCGGAATAATTCTTCCCAGGGCGGATGGGATCCTATTTCTTAATACTATTTGGCCGATTTCACCTCGGTCCAGACCCGATTATAGAGCTCGATGGCCGGACCGGGATCTACGAACACCTCGCATTTGGCCAGGACTTCATCACTCGGATAGGCGGCTGGATCCCCAGACGTTTCCGGATCGAGCAAGGCCAGGGTTTCGGTGTTGGGAGTAGAATAGCCGATATATTCAACGTTACGCTGGCCGATATCGGGCCGGGTCATGAAATCGATAAACTGGTGGGCCAACTCCACGTTCCTGGCTCCCTTGGGGATGATCATGCTGTCGAACCACACGTTGCTGCCTTCTTCCGGCACCACATAGATCAGATCCTCGTTCTCTTCTGACATGAATACCGCATCCCCCGACCAGGCTACCGCCATAGCCGCTTCCCCGCCTATCATCATGTCCTTGTAGTTGTCGCCCACATAGGCCAGCACCAGGGGTTTCTGTTCCAGCAGAGCCTGTTTGGCTGCCTCCACCTCCGCCGGGTCGATGGAGTTCATGGAGTAACCGCTCTTCTTGAGGGCCACCGCCAGAGACTCGCGTTGGCTGTCGATCATCAGGATCTGTTTAGCATATTTTTCATCCCACAGGGCAGCCCAACTGTCGATCTCCCCGTCGATCATGCTGCTGTTATAGACTATTCCCATGGTTCCCCACATGTAGGGCACCGAGTATTTGTTGCCCGGATCGGAGGCCAGATTCTTGAAACGATCATTGATCTTGCCGAAATTGCTGATCCTGGCCAGATCGATAGGCTCCAACATGTCTTCTTTGATCATCTTCTCGATCATGTACTCGGACGGGATGGCTATATCGTATTTGGTGCCACCCTGCTTGATCTTGACGTACATATCCTCATTGGTCGCATATTGGTCGTAGACGACCTCAGCCCCATATTTTTTCTCAAAATCAGTAATTATGTCCTCTCCAATATAATCGCCCCAGTTGTAAACATATAGTTTCTTATCCTCTTTCAGTTGTTGAGGATCACCGCACCCGACAAGGGCAACCAGCGAAGACACCAGTATCAACACCATCACTATCGACTTTTTCAATCCATCTCCCACCTTCTTGTGAATTCGTTCGGGTTCACGCATCAACAATGCTGTTAAGATTCCAGGTTGTCATACCTAGTCTGGAATTGACTCTGCTAATTCTGCGATATCCTGCTTGATTTTAACATATATGAATTTGGTTTGTTTTGTTTCTCACACAAATAATGTCACATTCGAAGCCATAAACTGCCTGATTATCCCGAAGATTTTGTTATCATGAAACAACACCTAACAAGTGAGGTGTTTTGGCAAATACCATGACGTTGACAGCTATCAGAGCTTGTTGAACATTATGGGGAAACTTTGATTTCATGCCAACAAAAATACCGAAGGCTTTAAACCTTCGGTATTTTCGTGCTTGATATTGGTGCCCGAGGCCGGGGTCGAACCGGCACGCCCTTTGGGGGCGCGGGATTTTAAGTCCCGTGCGTCTGCCTATTCCGCCACCCGGGCATGATTCCTGTCGTTGCATGGACCCAAGCGGCAAGGTTATACTTAAATTGGAATATGCCTTATTCGCGTCCATTGCACGGTGATTAGTTTACCAAATGAAGAACCTTTTTGCAAGAGTGACAGCATCAATAACATTAGAGAGGAGTTGACCTTATGGATTGTATCGAGACCATTATGACCCGCCGCAGTATCAGGAAATTCAAGACCGAACCGGTAGATGAAAAGGATTTGATGACCATTCTGGATGCCGGGCGCTGGGCCCCTTCCGCAGGCAATCTGCAGCCTTGCCACTTTGTGGTGGTGAAAGACCCGGCCCAACGCCAACAGTTGAAAGCGGCTGCTTTCGGCCAGGAAGCGCTGGATACCGCTCCGTTTGTGATTGTGGTGTGCGCTGACCCCAACCGGTGCGAGCAGTACGGCGAAAAAGGCATGACCCACTTCCTGCTCATGGACGGCGCCAACGCCACTGAGAACATTCTCTTGGCCGCTCGGGCTCTGGGATACGGCTCCTGCTGGATGGGCGGTTTTAGTGAGAAAAAGGTGAGACAGGTCCTGGGGCTGCCGGACCACTTCCGGGTGATCTCCGTGGTGCCTATCGGCAAAGCGGATGAAGACCCGGAACCACGCGAACGCCGCCCGTTGTCAGAAATAGTGCATTGGGAACAGTGGTAATCTTGTGAAATAGAAAAACCTCCCGGGGTTCATATCCAGGGAGGTCGTGTTTTTATGGAGGGCGGGACCGGATTCGAACCGGTGAATGGTGATTTTGCAGACCACAGCGTTAGCCTCTTCGCCACCCGCCCATATTTTATGTCCAAAATATTGCGTCCAAATGCAGAACCGATTATACCAAATTTTGATTCTGCTTGGCAAGCAACACAAAAGCGTTACCCCGGGTAACGCCGATTCGACATTGGAGCGGAAGACGAGATTCGAACTCGCGACCCTCGCCTTGGCAAGGCGATGCTCTACCACTGAGCCACTTCCGCA
>JAAYJY010000141.1 GCA_012522705.1 Syntrophomonadaceae bacterium
AGCAGAATCTGCTCAACGTGGAACTGTTGGGCCGGGGTTTTGCCTGGCTGGACACCGGTACCTTTGAGGCTCTGCAGCAGGCTGCCCTGTTTGTGGAGACTTTGCAGAACCGGGCTGGGTTCAAGGTGGCCTGTCCGGAGGAGATCGCCTATTACAACCAATGGATAGACCGCGAACAACTGACGGATTTGGCCCATAAACTGCGGGGCAACGAATACGGGCAGTACCTGTTGGACATCGCCGCCAGTGATTTCAGTGGCCCCCGGCAGGAATGAGAGAAGTGTCACTCTGAACGAAGTGAAGAGTCTGTGGCCGGGTCGGGATTCCTCGCTCCGCTCGGAATGACAGGTGCTGCGCTCGGAATGACAGGCACTCCGGTCGGAATGACAGGTGCTGCGCTCGAAATTATCATGCGTATCCGCACCACAATAAACGAATGCAACCAGAGTATTCATAACAATGACGGTAATCCGCTTAGAATCGCAATGCTCAGGGAGGTACCGAGACTATGAGGACGGATAATAGTTCTATGACTAATATTCTTGTTACCGGTGGAGCTGGCTTCATCGGCTCCAATTTTGTGCCTTATTTCCTGGAACAACACCCCGGGTACCGGGTAATCAACCTGGATCTGCTGACCTATGCCGGCAGTCTGGACAATCTGAAGGAGATAGCGGGTCATTCCCGTTATCTCTTTATTCATGGCGACATTCGCAACCGGGAACTGGTAGATAGGTTATTGGGCGAACATGACATCCGCGGGGTGATTCATTTCGCGGCCGAGTCTCATGTGGACAATTCCATCGCCGGTCCTGATGTCTTTATCCAGACTAACATCAACGGCACTTTTAATCTGCTGGACAGTGCCCGCCGATTCTGGATGGATGGGCCTTTCCATTCCAAGTCCGGGTATGAACATTGCCGTTTCCACCAGATATCCACTGATGAGGTTTACGGGAGCTTAAGTGAGACCGGGCTATTCACTGAATCCACCCCTTACGCTCCCAACAGTCCCTATAGCGCCAGCAAAGCCAGCGCTGATCACCTGGTCCGCAGTTATCACCATACCTATGGAATGAACGTGGTCACCAGCAATTGTTCCAACAATTATGGGCCCAAACAGCATCAGGAGAAACTTATCCCGACCATCATCCGCAGCGCTCTGGCCGGCAATCCTATACCTATTTACGGGGATGGCCGCAATGTACGTGACTGGCTGTACGTACTGGATCACTGCCGGGGGATAGACTTGGTCTTCCACCAGGGGCGCAGCGGGGAGAGTTATAACATCGGCGGGCGCAACGAGCGGGAAAATATATACATAGCCACCTTGATATGCAAACTGTTGGACCGGCTGGCCCCAGCCCGCGGGAGGGGATCAGATTTGGAGTCTTATAAGGATTTGATCACTTTTGTCACTGACCGACCCGGTCACGACCGCCGTTATGCCATCGACGCCGCCAAGAGCGAGTCCGAACTGGGTTGGCGGGCGGAAGAGGATTTTGAAAGCGGCTTGTTGAAAACGGTACAGTGGTATCTAAAGGAGCTCGGATAATGGAACTTGTGACTTACGATTTTGAGGTGCGGGGAGACGAACGAGGTTCGCTGATTGCAATTGAGGAGCAGCGCGACATCCCGTTTCCCATCCGCCGTTTATATTATATTTATGGAACCCAACCGGGAGTTATCCGTGGGCTGCATGCCCATCGCCAGTTGCAGCAGGTGATGGTATGTCTGTATGGCAGCTGCAAACTCCAGCTGGATGATGGCCGGGACCAGATGGTATTCGCAATGGAGAGCAATGCCCGAGGGGTTTTGATTGATAGAATGGTTTGGCACCAGATGTATGATTTTTCCCCCGACTCTGTTCTGCTGGTACTGGCTGATGATTATTATGACGAGGGCGATTATATCAGGGACTATCAGGAATTTGAGCAATTGGCGGCAGCTGCCCGAAGGTGAGGGAAAATTGTGATAAGTGACAGAGCGGTAGTTCAGACCGCCGATATCGGTGATAACGTATATATCCGGGAGTTCGCGGTGGTCAGGGCGGGTGTAAAGCTGGGGCGTAATGTCACTGTTCACCCCTTTGTGGTTATAGAGCCGGGGGTGGTGATCGGCGACAATGTGGAGATTTTCCCGGGCACCTACATCGGCAAGGTCCCTAAAGGGGCAGCCCTGGCCCGGCAGCCGGAATACCGGCCCCAAGTGACTATAGGCGCCAACTGCAGCCTGGGACCCCATGCGGTCATCTATTATGATGTAGAGATCGGGGAGAACACCTTGATCGGAGATGGAGCTTCGGTGCGGGAGCAGTGCCGGATAGGCTGCAACTGTATTTTAAGCCGGTATGTGACTGTCAATTACGCCACCACTGTTGGCAATAATACCAAGATAATGGATTCCACCCATATCACCGGCAAGTGCCTGATCGGGGACAATGTCTTCATTAGCCTGTGTGTGGGCAGCACCAATGACAATGCCATCGGCCGGCTCGGTTACCAGGAAGACCGTGTAAAAGGGCCGGTTATCGAAAACGGGGCGGCGGTCGGGGCGGGAGCCATGTTGATGCCGGCCATCGTCATCCACGAGGGTGCGGTAGTGGGTGCGGGTTCGGTGGTAACCAGGGATGTTCCCGCCCGTTCGGTAGTAATGGGCAGCCCGGCAACGGTGAGAAGGTATATCGGTGTAGACTAAGCAGGGC
>JAAYJY010000142.1 GCA_012522705.1 Syntrophomonadaceae bacterium
GTCGAGTATGGTGGTCAATGTTTCAATGTTGGATATAGCGCAGAGTGTTTTCGTTTACCTGGGCATTCCCTTTGTAGCCGCTATTATCACCCGTACCAGTGTCGTCAAAGCAAAGGGACGGGACTGGTATGAAGCCAATTTCATACCGCGCATTGGAAAGCTCACATTGATAGCTTTGCTTTTTACAATACTAGTCATGTTCTCTCTGAAAGGGAACGTTATTGTGAGTTTGCCCATGGATGTGGTCCGCGTGGTAATACCTCTAACTATTTACTTTGCCTTTATGTGGTTTGTTACGTTTTTTATTGGTAAATGGATGGGAGCCGATTATCCAAGAGTGACTACCATTTCATTTACCGCTTCAAGCAACGATTTTGAACTGGCTATAGCTGTTGCGGTAGCGGTTTTTGGCATACATTCCACTCAGGCTTTCGCCACAGTAATTGGCCCGTTGGTTGAAGTTCCGGTTCTTATAAGTCTGGTCAATGTGGCCTTGTATTTCAAGAAAAAGTACTACAGCCAGGAAGCATTGAAAGCTAATTAGTTAAGGCAGAAAACCTAGGGTGTCAGGGGGACGGGGTTATTGACAACACCCCTAGATTAGGGGTGTTGTCAATAACCCCGTCCCCCTGACACCCTTCTATATCAATCGTCGCCCAGGAAACTGTTCAGGCCGATGTTGCCCAAGAGACTGCCTTCGTCCTTCTTTTTTCCACCTCGGCTGGCGGAATAGATGCGGTCGGCCAGGCGTGAAAACGGCAAAGACTGCAGCCACACCGTGCCCGGGCCGGTAAGCGTGGCCAGCGCCAAGCCCTCGCCGCCGAAGATAGCGCTCTTGAGATCGCTGGCGAACTGGATATCGTAATTAACGGTCTGGGTCAGGGCTACCAGGCAGCCGGTGTCCAGCTTCAAGGTCTCGCCCCGGGCCAGTTCCTTCCTGATGATGGTCCCGCCGGCATGCATAAAGGCCAGGCCGTCGCCCTCCAGCCTTTGCATGATGAAGCCTTCCCCGCCGAACAGGCCGGCCCCGATTTTCTTCTGAAAGGCGATTCCGATATTTATACCTTTGGCGGCGCAGAGGAAGGCGTCCCGCTGGCAGATCAGCACCCCGCCATAGTCGGTCAGGTCGAAATCCACCACCCGGCCCGGGTAGGGAGCCGCGAAGGCCACGTGTTTCTTGGTGCCGGCGGTATTGGTGAAGGTGGTCATAAACAGGCTTTCCCCGGTCAGCACGCGCTTTCCAGCCGAAAATAGTTTGCTCTTCAGATCGCCGCCAGCCTTGCCGGAGCCGTCGCCGAAGATGGTCTCCATCTTGATCTCGCTGTCCATGTACATCATGCCCCCGGCTTCCGCCACGATGGTCTCCTGGGGATCGAGCATGATCTCCACAAACTGCAGGTCATCTCCGTATATCTTGAATTCAACTTCATCAGCCCGGCGCATGCCGTGGCTTCTATTAGCCTGAGGTGTAGCGGCCCCTGGTGTCGGGGCAGCACCTGCCGAAGGAGCCGCCACTGCGCCGGTGGGGGCCCCGCAACTGACGCAGAATTTGCCGTTGCCGGCCTCGTTGCCGCATTGTGTACAGATCATCTTATGGATCCCTCCCGTTAAGCTATAATCCCTGCGAAAATATTTCCGGTACTATTGGAGTTTGGTTCCACATTCGCCGCAAAAGGCGGTGCCTTCCGTCAGCTTGGCGCCACATTCGGGGCAGAATTTGACGGCGGCAGCGGGAGCGGTATCAGCAGGCGGAGTAGCTTCCGCATCTGGCTCTGCCGGAGCAGCAGATTCTACCGGGGCAGCAGGTTCTGCCGGAGCAGCAGGAGCAGGTTCCACCGGTGCGGCCGGCGCCGGTTGGGCCTGCCCGGCCAGAGGGGGTTCGCCCTTGACTTCACGGAGCTTGGCCTCCAAGCCGGCTATGACTTGGAGCTGATTGATGATGGCCTGGATATCAGCTGCGAGTCCATCGGGAACAGTTTGACCGGACTGGTACATGGAGAAGATCTTGTCGCCGATCTGCTGTTTGATGTCATCAATGGTATTCTTCTCCTTGTTGATGGCCGTGTTTAATTTTTGCACTTCCACCAGTTCTGAGGCTTTGTCGGTTGCATCCTGCACGCCTTCAGAAATTTTCTTGCCCAAATCCTTGAAAAACGCCATTATGATACCCCCCTCATTATGATTGTAGCTTGACTTTATAGCACTATATTACTGTATTTTTACGGGAAATACATTATTTTTCATAACCGGGGGACGGGGGCCTATCCAAAAAAATAACTCGGGGCTTGTACCCAATTTATTGCATTTTGAGAAGTGGCTCAAAGGCCCATGGAGGCGGAGCCTGATAGTGTTTTACTCCAGAATAACTTGGGGACTGTCACCAAGTTATTCTGGGTAA
>JAAYJY010000143.1 GCA_012522705.1 Syntrophomonadaceae bacterium
ACCTAGGTGAAGGCTATGACAGGATCGATGATATAAGGATAAAAACCCAGAGAGCTACAGCCATAGGGCAAGGCAAATACGTGCAAGCCTTGATCCAATTGGAGGCGGTTATTCTGCTAGAAGACCGATGCGGCAATACGGGCGTCCTGAGCCGTACCGCTCATATCAGTGAGCGGGTGGACTGGGCTGGAATCAATGGAGATCGGTTAATTGGTGCCGGGATTAGTTATATCCTGCAGATTCAAAGTCTAGATTGGGACGCCGTGATTTTGGAGGGAGAAATAGAAATAAGGTATACCATATACTACACGGTGCATGCGGTGCGTGAGCAGGCGGTCCGAATTCATCTGGGCAAGGATGAATGTGAACCTACTGCGATTCGAAACGAATGCAGATGGGAGGTGCAGGACGAATTGAGTAAGATTCTGATAGAAAACCAGGCCTTGAATCGCCGCCTGGTTTTTTACCAGAAGGACATGTTAAGCCTCCAGCATGGCATAAAAAAAGCGGAGGGGCGAAATGCCCAGCTTTGCCGGGAATTGAATAGAACCAGGGAAAAAATGCAGCAGCTGCAGGAAGCGGTTACCCGGAAAGATCTGCTTATCACCCGTTACCACCAGAATGTACCTACCCCCCGGCCTGACAGAGTAATCCCATATCCCTCCAAAAGCAAGGAGAGCGGATGGGGACAGCGCATCAAGAGACTATTGCTCAGTTGCCTGTAACCACTGAGATTCTACCGACCGGTTAGTTCCCATCCACCCCCGCAGGTATTTTCATATCGGATAATCACACAATGTATCCCTCTTTCATAATATATCTTAGAAATTTGGCCAACAGATTTCTTGGCCTTGAGAAAGGTCGCAACAGGAATATTAGAGAGAAGGAGGGGAAAGAGACATGTTGAAATGTGAATTCCCGGAGGGTTGCAGGCTTGATTTATGGGCAAAGGTCATTAAGGCCAAGTACATCGAAAAAGGGGCCGAAGTCCTATGCCGGCACATTTGTATCCCGGCCGCTGAAGTAGGTGGCTATGTAAGTCTGATCGACGACTTCAAGATCAAGGTAAATTGCGCTACCGAAACACTCAACTTCAACCGGGTAAAAATCATGATCGATTTCGATCTGATTCTAGTATTGATCGTGGGCAATCCGCCCGACACTGAATACCAAGTATTTACCATACCTTGCAACGTATATGAGGAAACCGTGGAATTAAGCGAATTCGATCCACCGCTTACCGCGGAAGAATTCAGAAACGAAGTGGACCAATCGGAACTCATTCTGTGCAACTGGGATTTTGATTACGACATCAAGGGGTGCTGCGAAGATGAACACAGCCCATGCCGTCACCGCCGGGTTTTTGACGGCGGGGACCTGAGTGCCGAAAAAGTACCATGTGTACGCGGGACCTGTATTGAGGTAAAGGTTTTCGTCGATATCATCGATAAACTAGGCAAGATGCATGATGTAATTGTCTACGGTGAATTGGATCCTGAAACTGAGTGCTAATCAAAGAATAGAGCTCAAAAATGCTCGATCATCAAGATCGGGCATTTTTCATATCTAAAGGAACTACTGCATCGCTGTTACATTGGCCGGGAGGCCAAACCGGATTTAAGCCCATCATTATTCCATGACACAGCCCAATGCTGGCTGGAAAATGGGGAAGGTGAGATAAGTATGTTAAGTTTCGGATTGGCACTAGGAGGCGGAGGTTTGAAAGGGCTTGCCCATATAGGTGTTCTCCAGATTCTTGCCGAAAACGATCTCTATCCCGATTTTATAGCCGGGACGAGTGCCGGCAGCATAGTTGCGGCATTGCATGCCTCTGGGGTTTCCCCGCTTAAGATGGAAGAGATTGTGACCTCCTTGGCTCCCCATGATTATATCGACTACAATATTACCGGACTAATCAAGTACATTTTGGGCTTGCTCTTGCCTAAATATAATTACACTCTGGATGGACTTATTGTTGGGAGAAAAATCGAAAAGCTGGTTAATAAATGGACGGGGGGGAAGGTTATTGGCGAGGCTGAGTTGCCCATGGCGATTGTTGCCTGCGATATAAATAGAGGTCAAAAAATCGTTTTTACCAACCAAACCCTGGTTGGACCGAACTCAGAAATGATAATTAGCAATGCCCGGTTAAGTGAAGCGGTTCGTGCCAGCATCTCCATCCCGGTCACATTTGTGCCGCAAATGTTTCGGGGGATTCAGATGGTCGACGGCGGGTTGAAAGATATTGTACCAGTGATGGTGACCAGATACATGGGGGCGGAGTATGTGCTTGGAATCAATTTGGGGAAAGAGAACTACGAGACTGATGTAGCCGGAATTCCACAGATTATAAGCCGTACCCTGGACATATTGATTTATGAAACATCGGCTACGGAAGAGAACTTTTTCGCCGATATGCTGCTGCATCCTGAAGTGCCGGATGTGGGTCTGACCGACCTCAAGGATGCGGCCAAGATAATCCGGGCCGGCAGAAGGGTGATGCGAGATAATTTATCCCAACTCAAGCAGCAATTAGGCTACGAGCAAGTAACACAAATATCCTCCCCAACATATACTAGGCGTAAAGAGAGCTAAAGAGCGACCCACAATAATCCTGGCAGGGGAGGGGTACCAGTTGGCAACGGAACAATTTCAACACGCAACTTTTTACCTGACCAAAAAACAGGTAAATGACATAAAGGAATTAGCCAAGACAAATCAGATTTCACGCAGCGCATTGGTTAGAATGATAATCAGGGAATACCTCGCTAGACAGGATGAAGAAAAGAAATAGGACCAGGACACCGCTTGGGCGTTCTGATTCCAGTCAGCTAAAACCCCCGTCAAAGCACAAGGCTTAGCGGGGGTCGTTAAATCATCCCCGCGTGGTTCTAGGCAATCAAATGCAACACGCCCATCATAATCAGGTAGGATATTAAGATCATAGTCAAACTACCTAACCCGGTTTCTATAAATTCCCGCTTTGAAAAATCCGCGAACATCGAAAACCCTCCTCCGACAACGAACATAAGTTCTGCAATCATTGTAATGCACAAACATTTGTTCCGTCAACGATTGTTTTTGTCTTTTCCTGCAATAATATTGCTCTGGCAAATGATTACGGAGCTAGGAGCCATGTATTTATGAGAAAAATTGATCTATTCGGCTAGCGTCGATTTGAGCGAGGCTGACAGACGTAAGCTCCCGGCGATTGTTTAAAAACCTGCCAAGCCGGAAATAATACAATTAAAGGGAG
>JAAYJY010000144.1 GCA_012522705.1 Syntrophomonadaceae bacterium
AATAACTTGGGGACTGTTCCCCCAAGTTATTTGAACAAGGCCATAAACTGCGGGGGTATTTCGGTTTCGAAGCGCATGGACTGGTTGGTGACCGGGTGGTTAAACGCCAGCACCCGGGCGTGGAGAGCCAAGCGGCGCAGGGGATTGATATCCGAACCATATTTCTTATCCCCCACAATGGGGTGTCCTATATCCTGCATATGCACCCGGATCTGATTCTTGCGGCCGGTTTCCAGGTGGATTTCCAGCAGGGAATAGCGGCTGGAGGTCTGCAGGACCTTGTAATGGGTTACTGCTTCCAGCCCGTCGCCCGGTTGGGAACTGCTGTAGACGTGTTTGGTTTTGGTCTCCAACAGCCACGACCGCACCCGGTCTTCTTTTTTGCTTACCGGCCCCTCCACCACCGCAATATAGGCCCGTTCTGTAATAATTTCCTTCCAATGCTCCTGAAAGCGCCTTTTGATCTCTTCCTGTTTGGCAAAGACGATCACCCCTGAAGTATCGCGGTCCAGCCGGTGGACGATGAAGATGCGGTTGGAGGGGTTTTTCTCCCGCACGTAGTCCATCAGGTGATGATAGGCGGTGTTCTGTTTTTCGGAGTCGGTGGCGATGGTCAGCAAGCCAGCGGGCTTGTCTGCTACCAGCAGGTGCTGGTCCTCATAGAGTACCCTCAGCCCCTGAAACACCTCTTTACCCCGCGCCGATGAGCTGTCCACCATTACCTCCTGGCCCGGCTGCAGAGGGTGGTTGTATTGCCGAACGATTGACCCATCAACTAAAACCTGACCCCGGCTCAGCAGGGATTTTATGTTGTTGCGGGATTGCCGGGGCAAGTTAGCGATAAGGAAGGGCATCAACTCAGCCGCTGCGGTCACCGGCAGCAGGGTCCGGCGATCGGTTCCTTTCTGTCTGCGCGGTTGGCCATGGCTCGCTTTTTTCACAATTTGGTCTCCTTAGTATTGATAGAATCGGGGCGATAATCCTCATGTTTGGCGTGGGGCGGCCTGCTTGAAAAACCGTGTTGATTGCCTTAATGCCGCCCAGGCTCATGATAAGATATTTTTGCTCTGCTCAAGGTTCCCAGCAATGGTTATTTGGCCTACCCAAGCCATTGCGCCGGCGAAGATCCACCCGGTCACAACCCCGAACTTGTCCCGCTATGGCTATGCCCTTTTCTTAAAGGAATGCCATAGATCCTTAATACCGCCCCAGATGAAGAGCAGGGTGACCAGAAGGGCGAAGCCTCCAATTATATACATGAACACATTGACTACAGTATCCATTGGATCTGCCCCCCCCGCCTTCAATAAGAGATGCTCTAATAATATCATATGTCCAACGCCGATGCTTGTTGCCGGGAAGCTCGGGCGATGACTGCGGGGATTTCATCAACAATAGCCAGCCAGGGATGAGGGCGGGGTGACTTTGGCCACGTCATCAGCCTCTGCACCAGTATCTCCAGTATTATTTGCTCAAGTCTCCTTATCTTCACAAGTTCGGATAGTCTCCGTCCGGTTCCAACCGGCATCTTCACTAATGACAATTTATGGTGCCTTTTTATGGTTGACCGTTGACAATGGAAAAATCTCTCCTTAAGATGAAATAGCTGAACGAATATTCAGTTAGGGGGGAGGCAGGCATCGTGGATTCCGTCAAAACCTCCAAAATGCAGGAGAAACGGGAGAAAATCCTGGAGAGCGCCCTGCTCTTGTTCGCGGAAAAGGGTTACGTCAACACCCCGGTACGGGAAATCATCGACCTGTCAGGGTACGGGACCGGTACCTTCTATAAATACTTCCTCAACAAAGAGGATGTACTCAAGGTCCTGCTGGAGAATTTCCTCGACCAGATCGTATCCGCGGTGAGAGATTTTTTCCGCCGCGAAGAAGATCTTTATGTGCGCTTCATCGAATCCAAACGGGTGATGCTGAATGTTTTCGCCCGCAACCAAAAAATGTCGGAGATCTATAGCCGGGTCCATGGCATCAACGACAGTATAGACGAATGCCTGCAGGTATTCGATGACCACTTTCTGTACTTCACCAGCCGCAATATCGAGTATGGCATCAGCCGAGGACTGTTTCGCGACATACCGATAACCCCTGTGGCCAGTGCCACTCTGGCCATGATCAATTATGCAGTCAACCTGTGGATAGTCAAGAAGCAGATCTCCGAGCAGGAGATGTTCGACATGGTCATCTCCTTCCATCATTCTCTGGCTAAGGGAATTGTCAAGGATCACAGCCGAATCGCCCAATACGAAAATATATGAGATTATGACGACCGGAGTCGGCTGTTCATGGAGCAATGGCCAATTGTTGGTCAGCAAAAAGTAATACAAGCAATCAAAATGATCGTCCCCAGGGTCAGATAAGCTCTGCCTATCATACAATTCTTTGCCCCGAACATAATTGCTATACATAAACACAATCGGGATTTAGACAAACTAAACCTGTCCATAGTCTATCAATAGACAAGAGCTGGTGGTTGGCCGCAATCCAGACCCAAGCACATAATTAAGGAGGAATAGCATGAAGGTAGTTATTG
This sequence comes from Syntrophomonadaceae bacterium, assembly GCA_012522705.1. Taxonomy (GTDB): domain Bacteria; phylum Bacillota; class Syntrophomonadia; order Syntrophomonadales; family Syntrophomonadaceae; genus PHAA01. The sequence goes on from JAAYJY010000144.1 coordinate 2,548, forward strand.
TTGGCGGGGTGGCTGGAGGAGCCAGCGCCGCCGCCCGTCTGAGGAGACTTGACGAAGAGGCCCAAATCATCATGTTCGAACGGGGCGAATACATTTCTTTTGCCAATTGCGGCCTGCCTTACTACGTCAGCGGAGTCATCCCCAAGAGATCCAGTCTGCTGGTGCAAACCCCCAAAGCCATGAAAAGCCGCTTCAATATCGATGTCCGCACCATGAGCGAGGTGATGGGCATCTTCCCGGAAGCCAAAGAGGTGGAAGTCAAGAATCTGACCAGCGGTGAAACCTACCGGGAGAGCTATGACTACGTGGTCCTCACCCCCGGTGCGGCGCCCATAATTCCAGATATCCCCGGTGTCAAACTGCCCAATGTGTTTACCATCCGCAATGTCCCTGACAGCGACATGGTCAAAGGATATGTCGATGTCCAGCAGCCGGCCAGTGCAGTAGTGGTGGGTGCCGGCTTTATAGGTCTGGAGATGGCCGAAGGCCTGCATGCCTGCGGGGTGGAGGTCCATGTGGTGGAGGCCGCCGACCAGGTGATGGGCCCCCTGGACCGTGAAATGGCAGCCATTGTCCATCAATACATGCGCAAGCAAGGGATCAAACTGCATCTCCACAGCCAAGCGGCGGCTATCGAGGGCACCGGGAAGGCTGAAAGCATACGCCTGGCTGACGGAACTGCCATCCCGACCCAGATGGTAGTCCTGGGCATTGGGGTTAGACCCGAGACCAGCCTGGCCCGCCAGGCCGGTTTGGCTCTCGGCTCCACTGGGGGCATCCTGGTGGACGAATACCTGCGCACTTCTGACCCCTTCATCTACGCCGCCGGCGACGCCATCCAGGTACGCGATTTCGTAACCGGGCGCGATGCGCTGGTGCCCATGGCCAGCCCCGCCAACCGCCAGGGCCGCATGATCGCCGACAACATTTGCGGCCGGGCCATGAAATACAATGGCGCCCAGGGCACCGGCATCGTCAAGATTATGGACCTGGTGTGTGCGGTCACCGGCGCCAACGCCAAAATACTGAAGAGAATGAACATGGACTTCAAATCCTGTATAATCCATCCCTTCCCCCACGCCACCTATTATCCGGGCGGCACCCAGATGACCCTCAAACTGTTGTTCACCCCCGACACCGGCAAAGTCTTGGGGGCCCAAATCGTGGGCTATGAAGGAGTGGACAAACGGATCGATGTTGTCGCCACCGCTATCCGGGCGGGCATGACCGTCTTCGGCCTGCAGGAACTGGAACTGGCCTACGCCCCGCCCTTCTCCTCGGCCAAGGATCCGGTCAACATGGCAGCTTATGCGGCCGGCAACATCATCAACGGCGACGTGGAGGCGGTCGATTGGCTGGATATAGCGGAACTGCAGCAAAAGGGTGTGATGCTGTTTGACGTCCGGACTGAACGCGAGGTTGAGAAAAATCCCATCGAAGGAGCGGTCAATATACCGCTGGATGAGCTGCGGGATCGTCTGGATGAAATACCCCAGGACACCTTGGTGGCAGCTTCCTGCCATGTCGGCCTGCGCTCCTATGTTGCCACCCGGATTATACGGCAGCATGGCAAAAACGTCAGGAATATTTCCGGGGGTTACAAACTATACCAGGTTCTCAAGGCGGATAAGCTGATCTAGACCTATTGAGCTTCTGCCCATATCAAAGACGAGTCCGGAGCTTTTGCAGCCAGCCCGGCCATTGAAGAACCCGCTTCCTCCAGTTGGATAGAAGCGGGTTCGCTTTTTTAAGAGGGGTATGGCAAGCAGCCACAGAGTATGGTCCAAGGCATGATTAGTTTGTTGACAAACTATTTGTAGGCAATATATGATTTTGTTGAACACTACCATTATAAGGCAGGGGGTGAACAGGGAAGTAATTGAACGTAAATCAATCAGCCTGTCTCCATATGCCAATTGGGCTCCACCGCTAAACAACCCGGATGACCTGCAGAACATGGATCGACTGTGGCGGTAGACATGGATAATGATCAGCTTTTTAGCTGAAGAATGGAGGGTATTTAAATGGATTTTAAACTCACCGATGAGCAAGAACTGGTTAAAAGCAGTATGAGGGAATTTGCCCTGGAGAATGTTGAGC
>JAAYJY010000145.1 GCA_012522705.1 Syntrophomonadaceae bacterium
GTATTAAAAGCAAGAGAACTGGGCGATTTCAGCGCTAACAGTTTAAAAGCCTACCAGGAATTACTGGAAGGGAGTTTTGTCATGCAGGACTTTCAGAGCTTCAAAGAATCTCTGGATGTCTTGGAATATCCTCCCCTGTTCGAACACATCCCGGAACTTGTTGGCAATGTTATGAAAGACCTGTATGCAGTACCAGCGGGACCGAAGGACAGAATATATCCCACCCTGCGCAATCATCTAACCATAGGCGAGATATGGGGATTGGTCAAGTTGTGGAGGAGGATGATGAAGATATGAGCAACACATTAGGACTAAAAGCCAAATTGGGCTTAGACGTATTTAAACCGTACGTCAAGCCTCATATCACGATCAAACCCGGAATGGAAAAGGACCCACGATTGAAAAAAGCGGTCTTGGTTTGCCCTGCCGGACTTTATACTGAGAACATCGCTGGTGAAGTCGAGTTATCCATCGATGGGTGTCTGGAATGTGGAACCTGCCGCCTAGCTTGTGGAACAGAGGTTTTGGATTGGCAATATCCGGTGGGTGGCAGCGGAGTTCAGTTTCGCTTCGGTTAGGGAAAATTGTTTGAAATTTGTTGTGTTATTAAGGGCCTTCAGGACCAAAACAAGTGCTCTTTTGACGATTTAAGGACTGGAAGCTCAATGACGGCGACCAATCAACCAATGACAACGTCAAGTTGCAGTTCCCTGCGAGCCGTGGACTGTCAGCTTGAACCGCAAATTGCAGAATCCAGCATAATTACAATCTGCTCTTCAACGAGGTCAACATCCGGCATTCCAACTTCCTGGAATGGATCATAATCATCTTGATCGCCTTGAAATTCGGTGCCGGTCAAGACCGACTGGAAGTACCGGGGCATTTAATAAAACCATATTGTCATCACAGAGATATAAAGCCTCGTTCCGCAGATTTCCGTGTAACGGGTTTTTTCTCATGAAAGTATTGGATTTGACCATTTTTATCAACAAGATTATTTGCTGGCAGGTTATGCTTATGCTAAGAAAAAATTACGGGAGGTTTGAGAGAGATGTTTAACGATGCGGTGCTTCTAAGTAAACAGGATGGGATCGCCACCATCACCATGAATCGTCCCAAGGTAAACAATGCCCTGGATGCGGACATGCTGAACGGATTGGTTTGGGCTGTCCAGGCATGCTACGATCCCGGTATTCGGGCAGTAGTATTGACGGGGGCGGGCGACAAGGCCTTCTGCTTCGGAGGGGATATTGCCTTCGCGGCCAAATACGGAGATGGCGACCTACAGGCCTTATTCAGAGACATGACTGTACCTGCAGCCCGGCTGATCTCCGATATGCGCAAACTGCCCAAACCCATTATTGCCAGCATCAACGGCATGTGCGTGGGGGCCGGGGTCAGTTTTGCCGCTGCCTGTGACCTGCGCATCTGCCATACCGAAGTCATTTTCAAGCAGGCTTATACCGGGGTGGGGATATCCCAGGATTGCGGTTATAGTCAAATGGTGCCCATCATTATTGGATTGGGGCGGGCCAGCGAGATGGCTTTCCTGGACGATGTCATTACTGCCGCCAAAGCATTGGAATGGGGGCTGGTGAATAGGATTGTGGCCCCAGACGAACTGGCCGCCGCAACCGTAAAAATGGCTACCCGGTTGGCCAACGGGCCTACTCAGGCCTACGCATGGTCCAAGGCGCTGCTGAACAAATGCCTGCTGCCCTACCTGGAAGTACAGCTGGAAATGGAACGGGATGGGGTAATGGCCTGTTCAATAAGCGATGATTATAAAGAAGGAGTAGCGGTATATATGGGTCAAAAGAAAAAGCCTGAGTTTACTGGAAAATAAAATAAGGGGGAGAAATGTATGACGACTGATTGGAAACAAGCCTACCAGAGCAAATTGGTGACCTACGCAGAGGCAGCCCAGCAGGTAAAATCGGGAGATTTTGTCGCCACTTCATTATCCAACGGGTCCATGTCCAACCAGATGGCCGAGGCCATACTGGATCGGTGGCAGGAACTCGAGGATGTTATCATCAGTGACAGTCTGAACGTATATCCTTCCCGGTTTCTGAATCCCGAGTTCATGATTCAGCTGGAGGGGCACATTCAACATGCCCCGATCTTTGCAGTGGCCACTGTCCGCAAGATGTATGCCGCCAACCTGTCGGATTTTTACCCGGCCCAGACCTCCGATGCGGGTGATAAATACGGGGAAAGGGCTGATGTTTATTTCCTGATGGTGGCACCGCCCAACCGTCATGGCTTTTGCAACCTGGGACCGACTTGTTTCTATACCTCGGATGCGATCAGATCCGGGCGCGCCCAGGGCAAGCTGAGGACGGTCATCGCCGAGGTGAACGATCAGATGCCGGTAGTTTACGGGGACAATTGGATGCATGTCTCGGAATTCGATCATTTGATCGAAAGGTCAGCCCCCATACCGGTATTTGGCCGTGGCCAGCCCACAGAGATCGAGCAGCGGATCGGGGAGTTTGTTCTGGAACTGATCAATGACGGCGATACTATCCAGATGGGTCTGGGCGGTATTTCCGAAGCAGTTGCTGCCGGCCTCAAAGGTAAGAACGATCTGGGGATTTTGACCGAAATGCTCCCCCTGGCCCTGCCCCAGTTGGTGGAGGCCGGAATCGTAAACAATTCCAGGAAACCGATCCATAAAGGTATCAGTGTCGCTTCATTCATAGCTGGAGACCAACCCTTGTACGAATACTGCACGGAGAACCCAGCCTGCCAGATCTACCCCGCGTCTTATACCAACGATCCGCGTTTTATTGCCCAACACCCCAACGTTATAGCCATGAATACCTCGATCATGATGGATCTGACGGGTAACAGCGCCTGCGAGGGGATTGGTCACCGGATGATCAGCGGGGTAGGCGGACAACTGGACTTCCTGCTGGGCGCAACCTGGTCTCCCGGAGGCAAGCCTATCAATATGCTTTCCTCAACCCAGAAGAATAATAAGGATGAATTGGTTTCTTCAATCGTACCGGAACTGCCGCCGGGAACCCCGGTCAGTGTACCCCGTACCATAACCGATTATGTGATTACCGAATACGGTATCGCCAGGCTAAGATACAAGAGCAGGCGGGAGAGGGCCCTTGAATTGATCGCTATTGCTCATCCAGACCTGCGGGGGGAATTGAAACAAAGCCTCAACAAGAACTTTTATCCCAACCCTTCCCAATGAACGGGATCGACCAGGTATTGATCGGGGAAATCGGTTCAGGTGATTGACAAAATTCGGCCGAGTCGCTATATTATTTTGTAATTGCAAATTCCAAAGGCCGTGACGGAGAGAGTAGGTTTCAGCTGAACGTGGCAGCGAGCCGGGGAGGGTGCAAGCCCGGTACCAGTAGTCTGAAGTCCGAAAATAACTCCCGAGCTGCGGACCGAACGAGAGATCCAGTAGGCTCCGACGGGTTTCCCCCGTGACCGGGAACGCATATGATGGTATGTTTGTAAAAACGGGTGGTACAGCGAATGTCATTACGGCTTTCGTCCCTTTACGGGACGGAAGCCTTTTTATTTCAAAGGAACCTGGCTATGTTCAGGTAAGTGCCAGGGACCAGAATAGTTGGGCGGCTGGAAAGGGACAATCCCCTCTCGCTGCAGATGGTATCAGCTATCCTTGGACTGGAGGGAGAAACAATGGCAAGCAATGGTATGGTGGAGTTCCGCTGGCACGGCCGGGGCGGACAGGGAGCCAAGAAGGCCTGCATGCTGCTGGCCGACGTGGCTGCGTTGGAAGGAAAATTTGTGCAGGGGTTTCCGGAATATGGGCCGGAACGGATGGGGGCTCCGATCACCGCCTACAACCGAATAAGTGAGCAACGGTGCAGTATCCATTCCAACATCTACTACCCTAACTACGTGGTGGTAGTGGACGAAACCCTGTTGGACAGCGTTGATGTCACCGGTGGACTCAAGGAGGGCGGAGCAGTGATCATCAATACCTCCGAGTCGCCCGGCGGGATACGTCCCAAGCTGCGGGGATGGGGCGGCAAGGTGTGCACCATCGATGCCCGCCGCATTTCCGAGGAGATACTGGGCGCCAACTTTCCCAATACCCCCATGCTGGCGGCAGCCGTCAAGATTAGCGGGGTCCTGGCCACCGACCGTTTCCTGGACCATATCGTAGAATCCTTCCGGCATCAATTTGCCGACAAGCCCCAGGTTATAGAGGGAAATATGGCGACCCTGAAAAAATCATTGGAGGAGGTGCAGGTAGGATGATACAGGCCAAGGATATCAACGAACAAACCCCCTGGCAGGACCTGACCCCTGGCGGGGAGATCTACGAACCCGGTACCGCCCGGGGCTTTAATACCGGCATCTGGCGGACTGACACCCCGATCTTCCATGAAGAAGCTTGTAAACACTGCATGCTCTGCATCCCGTTTTGCCCGGACAGTGCCATCCCGGTCCGGGACGGCAAGCGATTGGATTTTGATTACATGCACTGCAAGGGCTGCGGCATCTGTATGGAAGTATGCCCCTTCCCGGCCATCACCATGGTTGCGGGAGGTGAGCCCCGATGAACGATCGTCTTTCCGGCAATGAGGCCGTGGCTTATGCCATGAAGCAGATAAACCCTGATGTGATGGGGGCGTTTCCGATCACCCCCTCCACCGAGATCCCTGAGTATTTCGCCAATTATGTGGCCAACGGCGAGGTGGATACCGAATACGTGACGGTGGAGTCGGAGCACAGTTCCATGTCGGTGTGCATCGCCGCCCAGGCAGCCGGGGCCCGGTCAATCAGCGCCACTTCCTCCTGCGGACTGGCCTTGATGTACGAGATGCTGTATGTAGCGGCTTCCAGCCGTTTGCCTATCACCCTGGCCTGCGGCAACCGCGCGCGCTCCGGGCCCAGCAACATAAACGCCGATCAGTCCGACTCCATGGGCGCCCGTGACTCCGGCTGGATCCAAATCTATGCCGAAAACAACCAGGAGGCCTACGACAATTTCCTGATGGCCATGCCCATCGGCGAGACCCCGGCGGTGCGTTTGCCGGTGATGACCTGCATGGACGGTTTCATCACCAGCCATGCCGTGGAAAACATAGAACTCTTGGATA
>JAAYJY010000146.1 GCA_012522705.1 Syntrophomonadaceae bacterium
GATATTGACCGCCTGGAACGGGTTGATGATTGGTGCCCTGGGTCTGGGCGGCCGAATTCTGCAAGATGATCGCTATATGGAGGCGGCTGGCCGGGCCGCCGACTACATCCTGGCCAGCCTGCGCCAGGAGGACGGGCGGCTTTTGGCTCGTTATCGGGATGGGGAAGCCCTCTGCAAAGCTTATGCGGCCGATTATGCCTATCTCATCTGGGGTCTGCTGGAACTGTATGAGGGCGGCCGGGAACCCCGCTACCTACAGGACGCCCTGGAGTTGAACCGGGATTTGCTGGAACTGTTCTGGGATCAGGAAAGGGGAGGGCTGTTTTTGTATGGGGCCGACAGTGAACAGTTATTGATTCGCCCCAAAGAATCCTATGACAGCGTTATGCCTTCTTACAATGCTGTCGCGGCCTTGAACTTCCTGCGTTTGGGGAGGTTGGCCGCGGTTCCAGAATTGTCGGAAAAGGGGCGCAGCCAGTTGGCCAGTTTTGCCGGCTCGATTGCGAAAAATCCTGGTGCCCACAGCTTTTGGCTGCAGGCCTTTATGTACCAGCAACAGACCGATGCAGTTCCTTCCCATTAAGGCAACATTTGGCGGCTATTTTTGGCAGGCGGCAGGTGATTACATTTCCCAGCCCGGGCATATCTATTAGGGATAAAAACTTAAGGAGGTTATGGCATGCCGCCCAAGGAGCGTTTTCTGCTGGCCTTGGCCTTGTGCCTGGCTCTGGCTTGCTGCGGATACAGTGCTGCCGCTCAGGAGGAAGGGACGCCGCCATCCCGCACCCAGATAGACCGTACCGATTTCCCCACCCTTTATTTGACCGACCCGGACATCCAGGGGGAAGCAGTGTGGATGGTACAGGCACGCCTGCGCGAGTTGGGTTTTGAGATCGCGCCCAACGGTTATTACGACCAGGGCACCAGTGATCTGGTCAGAATGTTCCAGGTAGCCAACGGCCTGACTCCCGATGGCCAGATGACCCCCCCGGTGTGGGAGGCTCTATTGGGCGAGCAACAGGACCAGCCCACCCTGGCAGCCGGCGAAGGGCAGGCCCGACGGTTGATCGAAGTGGACATAGTTAAGCACAAGCTGACTCTTTATGAAGGGGACCAGGTATTGAAGACTTTCCCGGTGGGCGTAGGCAAGAGTTCTACCCCCTCCCCGATAGGGGAATTCAAGGTTATTCAGAAATCAGCGGGCTGGGGCGGAGGGTTTGGTACCCGCTGGATGGGGTTAAATGTACCTTGGGGAATATACGGCATTCACGGCACCAACAAGCCCTATTCGGTAGGACAGTCGTTGTCCCATGGGTGCATACGCATGAGCAACAAGGATGTGGAGACCCTGTACCCCCTGGTATCCGTGGGGACTCCGGTGCGGATGGTAGCCAACGGGAAAATAGAGCCTTCTTGGTTTAGCGGGCGTGAGTTGAAGATTAAAACCAGCGGCCAGGATGTGGTCTACCTCCAATACCGGTTAAAGGGGAAAGGGGTTGTGTTTGATAATGCCGACGGCCGCTACGGCCGGATGACCGAGCTGGCGGTCAAGTACTACCAGGCTTGGCATGGTCTGCCGGTGACCGGAGTTGGTGATACCGCCACCTACCGGAGCCTGGGATTGGTGAAATAGTAGATAGGCAATTAATAATTTATCGGGGCTGGCGGGGCCAGCCTTCAGATCGTCCAAAACGACTGTTGGCAGCATTGATAAAGATGGCTGGTTCACATCGACGTGCCCGATATTATAAAATATAGTGGTGCCGCATTTTATTGTATTGAGAAGGTGATATGTAAATGAAAATACTGGTATTTGGTTTAGGCGCTCTGGGTACGGTATATTCCTGTCTGTTAAAAGAACAGGGACACTACGTCGCGGGTGTGGACCGGGAAGCGGTGGTGGCAGCGGTGCAGGAGCACGGGGTACAGGTCAGCGGGATTTGGGGGACCCATGTCCAAGAGCTGGACAAGCTGGTTTCCCGCCTGGAAGATCTTGAGGAAAGGGACTTCGACCTCCTGATCATCACCGTCAAGTCCTACGATACCGCCGAGGTGGCCCGTCAGATGGCTGGGTTTATATCCCCGACTACATATGTCCTGCTGGCCCAGAATGGGTACGGTAATTTTGAAGCGGCCGCCCAGTATATCGACCCCGCCCGGTTGATAGTGGGGCGGGTCATCTTCGGGGCGGAGACCTTGGGGGCAGGCGTTTCCAAGGTTACGGTGATCGCTGACGACGTAATCATCGGTTCCCCTGACAGTCTAATCGCTGCCGGGACCTTGGATAGTATCAGCCAGGCTTGTCAGGATGCGGGGATACCAACCCGGACTTCGAAAGAGGTTATGAAATATGTGTGGGGCAAGATCATTTATAATTCCGCCCTCAATCCCCTGGGAGCGATATTGGAGGTGCCCTACGGCAGACTGGCTGACAACCCCTTTACCCGCCAGCTCATGGATGGCATCATCGAGGAAATCTTCGCGGTCTTGCATGCTTGTGGGCAGAAAACTCTGTGGGCGGAGCCCGGGACCTACCGGCAGGTGTTTTACGGGCAGCTGATTCCGCCTACCGCGCAGCACCATGCATCCATGCTGCAGGACATACAGCGGGGGCGGAAGACCGAGATCGATGCCTTGAACGGGGCAGTAGTAAAACTGGGTCGGCAATGCGGGGTCGCAACCCCGCTCAATGAAGTGATTGTGGCCATGATAAAGGCCAAGGAGTCTATGGACGGGTGATCCCGGCTTCGATGTTGTTGATATGTTCCAGCATATGAGCCCAGGCTTGGTCGGGGTTATTGTTTTGGATGGCTTCAAGTATGGCCTCATGTTCGGCCAGCACCCGGTCTTTGGAACGGGCATACAGGTTTTCCCGGTTTTGGCGGGAGGTAGTATGCATCAGGTCCGCTACCGTATTCATGATGCGCAGCAGAACTGTATTATTGGTAGCTTCGGCAATCGTGAAATGAAAGCGCAGGTCTGCATCTACCGCGTCCCGGATAGAGTCAGCCGACTTCATGACTTCCAGGGCGGCTGCGATCTTTTCCAGGTCCTCCGGGGTGGCTCTTTTGGCGGCCAGCGCCGCCGCCTCAGTCTCCAGTATCCTCCGCACCTCCATCAACTGGACCTCGGGGTTGCGTTCGATGGCCAGCAGCACTCCCAACGATTCGAAGGTTGCGGAGTCATTGCTGCGGCGGATAAAGGTACCCTCGCCAGACCTTACCTCAATGATGCCCAAGGCCGCCAGGGCGGTAAGCGCCTCTCGGACTGAGGTGCGGCTGACCCCCAGGGTATCGGCCAGTTCGCGTTCCGACGGCAGTCTGTCGCCGGGCTGCAGGTCGCCCTGGGCTATCATCTGGCGTATCTGTTCCATGATCTCTTCATATATCTTTTTGGTTTTGATGGGCTGAAAGGTCAAGTCGAGTCCCCTCCTGTATGATAACCCGGGTCCGGGTGAATAGATTATCCGGCGCCACACCCTCCCGCGCTCCGCGGCCATTGCCGGCAGGATGTTGCTGCCTTCTGGCAGCGGTGCCCGTCTCTGGCTGTAAACAGATATTAACGCTGTTTAAATTTTGCCGGGCTGGTCCCGATTTGTCAACTTGCAGCTGTAACCGGGCTGGCTTACCAACGTTATGCCCGAAGAAACCGGCTTCCTGCCAGCATCCCCCAACCATCGCGGTTAATAGGTGATCCTGGCCCGTTCCCGCATAAAGTCGATCTCGCGATCGATATCACCCTGGATC
>JAAYJY010000147.1 GCA_012522705.1 Syntrophomonadaceae bacterium
GCCCACGATTTTTTGCAGGCTGAGCCGGTCAAACAGGAATCCGAAGCCATGTTTGATCATGACGTTGGCTATCTCGCGGTATCTGCCAATGTGGTTGAGACGAGTGACTCCGCTGCCCCAGTTCATGCTGGTCCCCCGCTCCGTTAATCGCCCTTGCCATATATTGTCTTCATTCCCAACCCCGGCTATACACCTCCGGCTCTGGTTGGACTCTTGGCTGCGTTTAGAGGGACACTGATTCCTGTCATTCCCAGCGCGCGAGGAATCTGGCCCAGCGATAAACTCTTCCCGGTGTTCCGAGTGGTCTTCAAGGGAGCATACCGATTATTTCAGGTGTCACGGGGGGACACACTTGCTTCGGAGGAATGTGCAGGACCGCTGAAAAAGCCCGTCTCCAAGATATGAGGTAAGCGTATATAAACTGGCTTCCGCGCTATCGCTTAACCTCCGCCAGTCTATATATGCATACCCTGTAATGACTTTTCCAGTTTTCAGGTTTCGAATGCATCCGGGGCATACAAGACTCCCAACAAAAAGAGCAAGGATATGCTCCTCGCTCCCCGATCCATTTCATTAAACTGTCTCATAACTAGCCTCCGGTCGGCGGTTGCACACCCTACTGCCTGGAGCCGTTGCTGGCCACCACCCGGTTGGGCCCGTAATCATGAATTCCCAATACGTGCGTTCCGATCACGTGCCCACTCCAGATCATGCCTGTGGCTCGTTCTCGCCCAATCTGACCTCCAGATCCTTTATCCTCTTCATCAGTTCGTCGTACTCGGCTCGAGTGACCACCCCGAACTTGGCTCTCCATTTGTCAAACTCGTCCTGCATGGCCTGACTGAACTCCTGCCTCTGTTCCTCGCCCTTCTGGACAATCTTATCCACGTTATCCTTGGCGTCTTCCCTTTTTATCTCGCCTCTTTCCACCATCTCATCGATATAGGACTGAGCCCTTTCCCTGGTCAGGCTGAACATGCCAATACCCATGTTGATAAAGCGGTCAAACATATCCATTCGGTAATCCCCCTCGCTAAATCTGGTTTTATATGCATAGCATATCACAATATCCAGGCTTCATATACTCATGATTTCCAATTCCGGCTGGGATTAATCAGCCCCGCATATCGGCCCGCATATCATCCCCGCTGCGCACCGCTCAGCCCACCCGCACAGCTTTTATCAAGGCCTGGAATCCGGGCAGGGCCCGGGCGATGGTGTCATAAGCGACACAATAGGCGATACGGGCGTAGCCCGGGCAGCCGTAGGAAGTCCCCGGTACCATGAGGATATTCCGTTGCTTGGCCTGGTTGCAGAACTCGACATCGTCATCGATGGGGGTCTTGATAAACAGATAGAAGGCCCCCTCAGGTTTCACGCATTGATAGCCAAAAGATATCAGCCCGTTGTAGAGTAATTCCCGGTTGCGATTATAAGCGGCGATGTCCACCCGGGCATCCAGGCATTTGGGAATGATCCGCTGGAACAAAGAGGGGGCATTGACGAACCCCAATATGCGGGTAGCGATGTTGGCGGCGGTGACGATATTCTCAAAGTCAGCCGCCTGGCTGGGTATGACCAGATAACCAATACGTTCCCCCGGCAGAGACAGGGATTTGCTGAACGAATAACCGACGATGGTATTTCCGTAATACTTGGTCAAATAGGGGACCCAGGCTCCGTCATAGACCAGTTCCCGGTAGGGTTCGTCGGAGATCAGGTAGATGTCGGCGCCGAATTCCTGCTGCTTGCGGCGCAGGATGGCAGCCAGCTCTTTAATGGTCGCCTCGGAATAAACGACCCCGGTGGGATTATTGGGGGAATTGATGATGACCGCCTTGGTGCGGGGGCTGATCTTCTGGCTGAACACCTCCAGGTCAGGCTGGAATTGAGGCGCCCGGGGCGGCACCGTGACCAGTTGACCCCCGTAGTTGTCCACATAGAAACGGTATTCTCCGAAGAAAGGCACGAACACGATGACCTCGTCGCCGGGATCCAGCAGCGTCTTGAAAACCACATTGAGTCCCCCCGCCGCTCCCACGGTCATGATAATACTGGCAGGGCCGAAATCAGTACCGTGTTGGCGGTTGAGCCAAGCCGCGATAGCCTGGCGCACCTCTTCATAACCGGAATTGTTCATATATCCGTGCAGGTCCATAGGGTTGAATTCATTAACCACCTCGATGATGGCCTGCTTGATGGCCTCCGGCGGCTCCACGCTGGGATTGCCCAGGCTGAAATCGAAGACATTTTCCGCCCCGTGGATGGCCGCCAGGCGTTTGCCTTCCTCGAACATGGCCCGCACCACCGAACTGTTTTCCACCGGTCCCCGCATTCTGTTTGCTATCAAATCTACCATCCTCTCGTTTGATATACGCATAATTCTCCATTAAGATAATTATATCCATTATTTTATTCATGGTGGCATATTACAGATATAAAACCAATCTGCGATAAGCCGCCCACTGAAAAGAAGTCAACTGCCGGCCACATATAACGTATGGGTCCGGTTCAAATTATGAATATGGTTGGAAGGAGGAATGGAATGACCAAATGGCATCTAAAAAGCGTTCAAGAAGTAATGGAGACGTTAAGTACCAATGAAAAAGGCCTCACTTTTGAAGAAGCTGATGCCCGCCTGGCCCGCTATGGAGAGAACTACCTGCCCAGCGAGCCGCCGCCTTCCATCGTAAAGATATTTATCCAGCAATTCAGCAGCCCCCTGATGTATATCCTCTTAATTGCCGCCGTCGTATCCTTCCTGTTAGGTGAATACAATGATGCCACCTTCATCTTCCTGGCTTTGCTGTTAAACTCCATCGTCGGCACTTACCAGGAATGGAACGCCGCCAAAAATACCCTGGCTTTGCAAAGCGTGGTACCCCATAAGGCTCTAATCATACGCGACGGCCAAAAAGAGGAGATAGAGGTAAAAGAGGTTGTCCCCGGCGATGCAGTGGTCTTGGAAGCAGGATTAAGGGTGCCGGCGGACCTGCGCTTGCACACCGCCAATGGACTGGAGATCGACGAATCTCTCTTGACCGGAGAATCCTTGCCGGTAGTGAAAAATACCGATGTCCTGACAGATGCCGCCACGCCTCTGGGTGATCGGGCCAACACGGCTTTTGCCAGCACTATTGTCACTAGAGGTTCGGGGCTGGGCATCGTGACCGATACCGGCTGGAGCACCGAAATAGGCAAGATCGCCAAGGTTATTACCACCACCGAGACCAAAACGCCGCTGGTCTTGCGGATGGAGTCTTTCACCAAAAACATCGTGGTGATGATCCTCGTGGTGGCCTTTCTTCTGGGCTTGCTGGCCTTTTATAAAGGCTATGAATTGGAGGCCATCTTTTTCATGGCGGTGGCCCTGGCAGTATCCGCCATCCCGGAAGGCCTGCCCATCGGCATCACGGTAGCCCTGGCCAACGGCATGCGCAGGATGGCCCGGCGCAATGTCATCGTCCGAAAATTGGTGGCCCTGGAAGGCTTGGGCAGCTGTACGGTCATCTCCAGCGACAAAACCGGGACTCTGACCTATAACGAACTTACCTTGAAGCTCATCTCTCTGCCCCGGGGAAAGGAATATGAGGTCAGCGGTGAAGGATATACACCCATCGGGTCGATAAAGGAAACCAACTGTGAAATCCCACTCGGCCGCCAGGCGATGGCCCACATAAATCGGCTGGCGGAAACCGGCGTATTGTGCAATGAGGCCACCTTCTATGAAAAAGAGCAGCAGTGGCATCATTATGGGGATTCCGTGGATATCGCCCTGTTGGTCCTGGGCGAAAAACTGGGCATACGGCATAGGGAATTGCTGGAGCGGGAACCGCGGCTGGCTATTATCCCTTTTGATGCCCAGCTCAAGTATGCCGCCACATTCCATAAACAAGATGATATGGTTCGAGTCGCTGTCAAAGGGGCTTATGAAGTACTGCTCCCCCGCTGCCGCCACATGCTGCAGGGAGATGCCGCGGTCCCGGTCGATGCCGAACTAATTGAGGGGGACGCCTTGCGCCTGGCCGAAAAGGGCTATCGGGTACTAGCCCTGGCCGACGGCTGCATGTCCAGTCAGGCAAGTTATGATGACCATGACGCAGCCGATTTGACCTTCCTGGGTTTGATCTGTATGATAGATCCCCTGCGGCAGGAAGCCAAGGAGGCCGTAGAGGAATGTAAACAAGCCGGCGTCAAAGTCTGCATGGTCACCGGAGACCACCCCCTGACCGCGCTGGCTATCGCCCGGGAGTTGGGCATCGCCGCCGGCCGTGAGGATATCATAACCGGTGGAGAACTACATGACAGTTATCTTAACGAAACCCCGGAAGAATTGCTCCGGATCATAGACACGAAAACGGTTTTCGCCCGGGTCGAACCCACCCAAAAACAATTGATCGTCAAGGCCCAGGCCGACAACGGCCATTTTGTGGCGGTCACCGGGGACGGTGTCAACGATGCCCCGGCGCTGAAAGAGGCCAATATCGGAGTTGCCATGGGTACTGGAACCGATGTGGCCAAAGAAACGGCGGATATCGTGCTGACCGACGATAATTTTGCTTCTCTGGTGGCGGGCATCGAGGAAGGCCGTATCGCCTACAACAACATCCGAAAGATCGCTTACCTGCTGCTGTCGATGGCGGTGGCCGAGGTTCTCCTGTTCATCCTCTCCATAGGATTCGGCTATCCCCTCCCCCTAATAGCAGTGCAAATCCTGTGGCTCAACCTGGCCACCAACGGCCTCCAGGATATGGCCATGGCCTTCGAACCGGGCGAAGGCGACGAGATGCAGCAAGCCCCCCGGTCGCCCCAGGAAGGGGTCTTTAACAAGATCATGGTCCAACAAATGTTTGTTTCCGGGATCTATGTCGGCCTGGTAGGGTTTCTGGCCTGGATATTTTTCCTGGATCACCTGGACATGAACGAGTTTACCGCCCGCAACAGTCTGCTCTTGATGCTGGTCCTCTTTGAAAATTTCCACGTGTTCAATTGCAAATCGGAGCAGAAATCACTGTTCCGGATACCCTTCTTCGGCAACAAAGTATTGTTGGCCGCGGTAATAGGGGCCCAGGGATTGCACCTGCTGAGCATGCATCTGCCCATAATGCAGCGGGCTCTCCACCTGGAACCGGTCAGTTTAACCCAGTGGATTTACACCTTGCTGTTCAGCATGACCATTATGATCGTGATGGAATTGTTCAAATTCATAATAAGGAAGAGAGACGTGGATTCCGGCGAGCAGGCCAGCGGGGAGCCGAACCCCGCTACCGTAAAATGCAGCGAATCCTGATTTGTCAAGAAAAGGTTGTGCAGTGGGGCCGGCCTGTTTCATACCATATATAAACGGAGATAAATCAGCACTATGCTGACACCGAACAATAGCCAAGGAGGCGCTCCCAATGGATGAAACATCGGCACTTCCCCCTCACGACCCGGAACAGACCCCTATCTATCATACTGTGGTTCGATTCCTGGGCGCGTTAGCTGTTTTGAACCTGGGCGGCATTATCGCCCTGGCCATCCTGGGCCGGCCCATCCCTGACATCCTGGTGGCACTGGGTTCCGGTTCCCTGGGGGCCCTGGCCGGCGTACTGGTCCCGAACCCGGGGGGCCAGAACAGATAACCGTATATCATTCCTTCATCAGCATGATATCGTTTGGCAGCGCCCCGCATCTCTCCACGAAAAGATCGCATTTGCACAAGAAGATGTAATATAGATTACTTCGCCCGGTACCATACAGCGATTCGAAGTTGCCCTGACCCTTGGCAATGATCACATCAGCATTATCAAAAGCGCGTTGGAAGCTGTCTGAGCAGTGTTCCAGCACTGTCCCGGGTATATCGATACCATTGTTTATGATGCGGGCATGGCTGTTCATGCCTACAAAATAAGCGTCCTCCTCGGTTACATCATTCAAGATGGGGCCCCCCCGGGCGGCAAAATCCACGTTCAAATTCGGATACTCTGACGTGATGGTACTGATAAATATCTTGTCAAAGACTATTTCTCCGGCGTTGTCACCCAGATAGAGAAGGTTCCCGGCTACTTGCAGGTCAGAACGCAACGAAGCAAACGTCTCCCGGTCAAACTCCTTTTCCAGGGTCTGGCTTATGACTGCCAGCACTTCATCCCTTGATAGATCCTGACGAGGACCATAATCGATTATGTTCCCGGCCGCAGCTAACTTTAAAGCGGTTTCCAGTCTTTCGTCCCCTGCTCCTATCAGACCTGCAAACTCCTTCTCCAGCTTGAGCATCTCGGAATTGTAATATAATTTTACTTCCCGATAGAGATCTGGATTTTGCAGGGCTTCTTTTAAAACCCGATGAATCTTATGGGCTATATAGGGCGCGCTGCTGTTGTCTTCACTGGCGGCGATCTCCAGCAGGATCTTTTTCATCCAACCGCGCCGGGAATCTTCATTATCCAAATGAGTATTAACCAAACCTACTGCTTGATTGACTAAACATCCTATGCATTCCACACTTAATTCCATTCAGGCCTCCCAATATATCCCTGCCGGGTCAGAAAAATAGAATCAAGGTTGCTTCATCCTGACCCATGATTTGGATTTCCTACTTCAGTCAACACTGTCATCTTCTATTTATTCCAGCCATGCCTGTGCCGGCGGCATCTGTCACCAGCACAGAAATTTCTCTGGCCATCACAGAGTTGGTAATCGCCACCCTCGATTTTCAGAATTTTACCATCAACCAGGAATTCTGCCACTCTTTTTCTGGCCCGATCGTATATACCCTGAACCGTCGATCGGGCTATATTCATCTGGTCAGCACATTCTTCCTGGGTAAGTCCCTCCAAGTCGATCAGTCTTATGGTCTCATACTCATCGACAGTCAAACTCACATAATTATGAGTGTTGGCGGGGGAATCAAGCGGGCCAAACCTGCTGTTGCCAGGCAAGCTGCAAACGTTCCGCCATTTCCTTGGTCTGGGCATAATCCTTTCACCTCATCCTACAGCAAAAGCGGCAGAGTCCTCCCCTGCCGCCCGGGTCTGCTATTATAGGCTTTCCAAACGTTGGTCGATAGCATCAAGGGCTGCCTTCAACTGCTCCCGCTGGGCCTGAAGGGTTTCTTTGGAACCTGGTTGACCATAATCATGGTTGACGTAAGCTCCGAATCCAAAACCTCTACCAAGCCCTGGTCCCTGGCCTCTTCCCAAGCCTCTGCCGAATCCTCGTCCGCAGCCGCGTCCACCGCCGCGTCCAGCCCATCCGCCGTAAGCAGGCGCATTGACCCCAGTGCAAACTCCTTGCCCTCTTCCCGTCATCGCTCCCATTCCCATCGGACCAGTTCCATCTCTTCTTGGCATAATGATCTTCTCCTTTCTATTATTCTGCCTATATCAGGCTCTCGCCATGGCCGTGCCGCATTGCGGACACTTGACTTCATAACAGGGCTGCCCGGCTTTATGCGGTACTCTATTCCTGCAATTCGGGCATTCGCAAAATCCTCCTGGCCCCGCACCCGCCGGACCTCCCATTTTACCTTTACCTGATCCACGCCCGGATTGACGTCCCAACCTATCGCCACCAGAACCCATCGGCCCTCTTCCATCTCTTCCCGGCATATAAATCACCCCTTTTCGTTTATGGCATATGCCATTTATAATTTCATTCTACATGATTAATGGCATATGTCAATAACTATTTGTTCTCTTTTTTAAATTTTTCATGCAAAAAACACAAGATACACGAATAAGGGGCCCATTCATAGAAATGGTCGTTCAGATGGCTGGCGGTCCAATTGTTGCGAAGACTATACCGTTGAATACAAACCAGAAAACCGCAGGACTGGTATTAGCCAGCTCTGCGGTTAATTTCTTTTATGCCCTTGCCCGGATGTTAAGTCTAAATCAACTGTGAAAGCGAAATATATTATTGGGATTAAACTGATATTGGTCGCTAGCCTGCACCGCTTCCTCCACCGCTTCCTGCACCATCCGTTGAAATTGCTCTTGATTGCGGCGGGTCTGCTGTCCCAGGTCTTCCACCAGTTGGATCCACTCTTTCCAGGCTGCCGAGTTCTGCTCCAATTGACTCCTGGCCATACCTTCGAACTTCTCTCGCAGGAAGTTTAGATTGCCCAGGTTAGCATGCCACATCAACCACATTCTCTCGATCGAATTCTCAATACTATGGAACGTCTGGTTTAAATCCACCCCGCTGTTGTTTTCCAATTTGATTCCTCCTTATGATTGCCAACTGATAAGAATCAGACAAACAACCGCTGATATATGCCCTATATTATACGCAGTTGTAAGCATATGTCAATAAGCGCGGTTCCCATGAAGAGCGCATCGAGTGACTGAGCCGATACCCAACCGCGCTTACAGCACTTCCTGGAATTTGGGAAAGATAATGGTAAAGGCCGTGCCTTTGGTACTGCTGTCAAACTCCATGTAGGCATTGTGCCTTTCCACGATCCGGCAGCAAACCGCCAACCCCAAGCCGGTTCCTTTTTCCTTCGTGGTAAAAAAGGGCTTCCCCAAATGCTCCACTAAATCGACAGGTATTCCTGTTCCCTGATCCTCAATGATCAGGTTCACCCCGTATTTATCCTCATAAGTCCTGATGGTCAGAGTCCCCCCCTGAAGCATGGCATCCATACCGTTTATGACCAGGTTTAATACCAGCTGGCGCAGGTCGGCTTCGTCCATCATTATGGCTTGGGTCTTCTGCAGTACCATGTCTATTTTTATGTCTTTTTTGGTGGCTTCCGCTTGAAGAAGGGGGTGCATTTTCAATAGGCGGGTGTTGATGTCTCCCCTGACCAAATTAACCGCCTTGTTTCTGGCCAGGGACAGGAACTCGGTAATAATGCCATTGGCCCGGTCCAATTCCTCTATCATCAAGTCCATGTTGGCGAAATCTTCATCATATCTGGTGTCAGACCTCATCAACTGCAAAAAGCCTTTGACGGTGGTCATAGGATTGCGAACCTCGTGAGCTATACCGGCCGCCATCTCTCCAACCAGGTTCAGCCGGTCCAGGCGCGACATCTCCTGCTTGTATTGTTTCAACTCGGTAATATCATTGATTACCACCAATATGCAAGCCTGGTTATGCCACCAGATGACCGCCGCCGATAACAGCATGGTTTTGGTCATACCTTTTATTCTGATCCTGGCTTCGTAATTTCTGGTATACCGCTGCAGCGCCACCCGCTTTTTGAAGATTTGGTATTCGTCATGATTAACCCAGATTAAAGGGTCGCCGGCATGGATTTGGAGCGCTTGTTCTCTGGCCAGCCCGGAGACTTGCAGGAATACCTCATTGACATCAACGAATCTCTCATCCGTTAAAGAGACGATACACATCCCCAAAGGGCTCAGGTTAAAAACCGTATTGAAGTTCTCGTTCACGGAATCGTCAGCATAGCTTTCCAGCCCAACCACACCAATCACCTCAGCTCAATCATAAGTTCATAAATTACTGAGATAACCGGTTCATGAAGATACAACTATTAGCCTGCCGTAAGAGAAAACGGTAGGTCATCAGTGCGGTGATATCCCAGTAACCGGCTGTCATAACTAAAATAGTCTTAGACCCTTGGTTTTGCGTCCCCGCCTTTCAACGGGTTTGCCTTTGTTGGTTATCTGAGGGTATGAACCGTAAATAACCCTGAGTTACATTTTAGCACGGATATGTGAAAACTCCATTAAAAAAACGGTTATAGCCGCTATCCCATTTGTCTTTATCTTAAACGCCAGATAACTATTCAAATCCATAATAACCCTTATTGCCGGTTCGGGTTGGCATAGACCGGCAGTCCCTTAGGTCACATTCATCTTGGCGGCAACTGATAGGAATCAACATAGAGCAGCGACTTGGGTGGAGCGACTTTGTGCAGCAACTGGTGCGTCCGGGAAAAATGATACCCTCCTTGACAATCGCGCCGACTCTATACTACAATTTTTCTTGCTGAGAAGATGCTCAGACCCATGCGGTAGTGGCGGAACTGGCAGACGCGCTAGATTCAGGTTCTAGTAGTCGCAAGGCTGTGGAGGTTCAAGTCCTCTCTACCGCACCATACGAAACCAAACCCTCGATCATTGATGGATCGAGGGTTTTTTCTTGGGAGGGGGCGTCAGGGGGACGGTTCGAGGCTGATTTCCGTTTCGGCGTGATGATAGGCGGCAGTTGGTCTGCCCCATAAGAATAAGAATTCCAGATCACTCTCCTGAAGTGTGATGCGGCCGACATCCGCTTTCTTATTATTTCACTACCTTGAGGAACTGCCGGAACAAATCATTGTCAGATATCCTCATCATCTCGAAAAGAGCTATCTCGGTGGTGGTAATGACGGCACCCTTCTCTCGCATGCGCTCCAGCGCCACCGTCCGATTCAAAGCTAGACGGGATGATACTGCGTCCGATGCTACATGGACCTCGTATTCATTCTGTTCCAGTATGCCGCTAACGGTTTGATATACACAAACATGAGCCTCGATGCCGGCCACCAGCAGCTGCTTCCGCCTGGCCTCCCTGAGCTTGGTCAGAAATTCGGGATTATGACAGGCATTGAATGTGACCTTTTGGATCGGGACCACATTGGGCAGAAGGTCTTTTACCTCCGGGATTGTCCCTCCCAGACCCTTGGGGTTCTGTTCCACCATGATGATAGGGAGTTCAAACAACTTGGCTGCTTTGACGATCTTGAGCCAATTAGCGAAGATCACATTGGACTCATGCACCGTCCGAGCCAGCGTTCCCTGTAGATCCACCAACAACAAGGCAGTATTATCCATGACCAACATACCGAAGCCCCCCTCTCAATAAAGACTAGTGTATCTCTATACTACCACGCCCGGTTCGGCTCGGTACCCCCCGCCAGGAATTTCCCCGATAAAGGGGGACGGTTATGAAATTCTATCCCCCGGATCTCTTTTTAGAAATCGTGGCTCTCTGCGTCCAGGCTCTGGCCCTCCCGCAATTGGTCCCGCAGTTGGTTCATTTTATGGTCTGCTTCCAGCATCCGCATCAACAGCTCCGCTTCCCGCTCGGTCCTCTCCACTACTCCTACTATCCCGCCGTTCTTCATGATCAATCTCCGCTGCCCCATCAGGGCCAGGATGGGATCATGGGTGGCGATCATAACTATCTTCTTGTTTTCCATCAACAACCGCAGGGCCGTTTCCCGCTCGATGCCCGCGTTTTCGATCTCGTCTATCAGCACGATGGGGGAGGAACTCAAACAAGCCACATCCGCAATCATCAAAGCCCGCGACTGACCGCCGCTCAATGCGGTTATCGGGGTCACCCCCGGGAAACCTTCCCCGGACAATTCATTGGCGCGGGCCAGCACCGTGGCCACCAGGTCATCCACATCCGGCAGCATCCGGCTCTCGGCATGCATACGGATGAAATCTTCCACACTGGCATCCATGACGAAATTCATATTCTGGGACAACTGGGCCACCATCCTCTGTCCCCCGCTCAACATCGCTTCCAACGCGGGCCGGCTACCATCTATCAACACCGTCCGCCCGGTGGGCGTGTCATTCTGGGCCAGCCATTCTATATCCTCCAGCAAGCGGCTTTTCCCTGAACCAGTAGGTCCCACCAGGCAGACTACCTCCCCCGCCTTGATGTTTATCTCCACCGACTCGGGCCGCCCATCCCGGTCGGTCCCGCCTTGGATGGTCAGAGAGTCCACCCAATTCTTCTGCTCCCCGGGCTTGGGAAAGGAGCGCAGATAGGCAGCTGCCAGGTCCCCCAATTCGGCTCGGCTCAGTCCCGCCTCTTCCAGGGTTAGGTCATCCAGCCCCGCCATGTATTGCGC
>JAAYJY010000148.1 GCA_012522705.1 Syntrophomonadaceae bacterium
CTGCTGTAGAGTACGTACAAAATACTGCCGTTGCTCGAGACTTACCTTACCGGTGGAATAGTTAAAATTCTCCATCTGCAAGACTTGATTGACCTGACTTAAGGTAATCCCATAATTCTCCAGCCTAACCGGATCGCCCTCTACCTTCACTTCCCGTTCCAGGCCTCCGGTGATCGTAACTTGAGCTACATCTGGGATGCGTTCCAAGCGCGGCTTGATTTTATCTTCAGCCATGGCTTGCAGTTGCCCCAGGGTTATCTTGTCGCCGCCTTCCAGCCCGACCTGCATTATCGGCATCATGTTGGGGTCCATCTTTATAACCATGGGAGCTTCCGCCCCTTCTGGCAGAAAACCCTCAATCAAGCTTAGCTGTTCCCGCATTTCAATTACGGCATTATCAATATCAGTACCCCAGGAGAAACTGGCTATAACCATAGAAGAACCAGCACTGGAGACGGATTCCAGCGATTCGATTCCGCCTACTGTGTTGACCGCCCCTTCCACCAGTTCAGTGACCCTGGATTCTACTTCTTCAGGACCCGTACCCGGGTAAGTAGTGACCACTGCCGCTATGGGCAGCTTCATCTCTGGGAAAAGGTCCACCACCAGCTTGGACCAAGTGAATATCCCCAATATTAAAACTACGGCCACCGCGATAATCATGGTAACCGGTCTTTTTATGGCAAAATCTACTATCTTCATTATTGGTTACCCCCGGCGGCTACCTTTACTAAAGTCCCATCACTGACCAGGGTATTACCCTTGACAATTACCTGCTGCCCCGCATTTAAACCCGAGACTATTTCTACATATTCATCGCTTTTTATACCAGTTTTTATCTCTAATTCCCGAGCCCGGTTGTCGGCATCCACCACATAGACGATTTCCCGGCCCCCCTTGGGAATGACTCCATTGATGGCTACCGCCAGAACATCCGGCTTGCTCAAGGTATCTATCTTCAGCTCGGCAAACATACCTGACTTCATAATGCCTTCCGGATTGGTCAGAGCTACCTTGACCGCATAATTTCTTTGGGCACTGTCAGCCACGTCGGCAATACTTTCGACCGTCCCCTGGAAAGGTTCTTCCCCCACAGCTAGTACTAGTACATCAACCTGACTACCCTTCTCAATGTAACTGACCTCTGCTTCACTAACCATTACTTCTATCTCCAGAGAACTGGTGTCACTGACAACAGCAGCTGGGGCGGCGGGATTGGCTGTATCCCCTAAGGAAAGAGCTATATTACCTACTACCCCATTAATAGGTGCAGTGATCACACATCTGTCCAAGGCAGTGCGGGCTGCCTGTAAACCTGCCTGGGCTTGGGTCACCGCAGCTTGAGCACTGCCAGCAGTAAGGGCTTCATATTGCAAGCGAAAGCCTTCCAACTGTTGATCCGAGATTGCTCCACCCTCATGAAGACTTTGGGCCCGTTCATAGTCGACCCGAGCCGATTCAGCCTGTAATTCATTGCTGCGTAAAGCCGCCTCGGCCATGGCTACACCGGCCTCCGCCTGGGTTACGCCCGCTATGTAATCAGTATTATCCAGCGTCATTATGGTTTGCCCGGCACGCACGTAATCGCCCGGTTGAACGTTAATACCGGTAACCCGGGCTGACGCCTTGGGCATCACCTGGACCTCATTCTTGCCCCGTACTATTCCTGAATGAGTCACCCTTTGAGCCAGGTCCTGAACCTGCGCCGGGCTGACTTCAACAGTTATTTCCGTTTCCTTTACCTCTTCCTCGGGTTGGCTGCTGCAACCGCTCACTGCCAGCAAGGCTGCCAGCAATACAATCAGCACCACCCAACAACTACTTCTCCGTATCTCCACCTGGTACCCTCCTCATGTTTCCGACTCGCCGGTCGGTTCCATATCCCATATTATACGCGCCGAATGTTTACGCGGTCAATAGCGTATTACCAAGGCCTGCGAGGGGCTGGCCGTCCAGTCAGAGGGAAAACTGCAGCGGTTAAATCAGGGTAGGCCGAGGAGAGATAATCAACAAAAATACACCCCGATGCTGTCCACATACGGGGTGCACTACTTTTGCTGATCCGGAGTTGCCCAGCTGTCACTGGTTGCTATTGGGGCACATTGGGCAGGGCCGGCATGGAAGTTATCTGGGTCCCGGCCGGCAGTTCAAACAGATTGTCCGGTTGGGCGGCCAGGTTATAATTCTTATATTCAATCACCATGGTCCCTTCATCAGTCTTGGACTCCATCAGAACCGGCATACCAATATCTTTGCGGATCCACATCTTGGTATCGCTGTCGTCTGCCATTGTCACTACCAGACAGTCGTAACCATCCTTCTTTTCCTCCCCTACCACGGTCATGCCGGTGGTGTCGCCGCTCTCCCTGGCCCAGGAGTTGGGGGGGGCGGTTCCCTTCTGCGGGGTCGTCATCTTCATGGCGCTGTTGGTAGCGGGGGTATACAAATAAACCTCCTCCGGGGTATTCATCAAGGTGATGATCTTCATGCCCATGGATTCCATTTCCATGCGCACCTTCTCGTCCTGTACATACATCTTGCCGTTGCTGACAATCGATTGGTTGTCGGAAGTGGACATGGTCATAACCATGTCAAAAGACATGCCTTTCACCTGGCTGGCTGATTTCATTATGTTGCTGAGCTCACTGCTACCCTCGGGCTTGGTCTCCGTGTGGGTCTGAGTTGGAGTTTGAGTACCTGCCGGTGCATTGGTTGTCGGTTCTTTACTCCCGCAGCCAACCACCGCTGCCATGAAAAATATCCCTGCCAGTACTAACGTGATCCACTTTTTCATCCGCCTGCCCCCTTTTCTTGGTTTTTTATGCATCGCCACCCAATAACTATTTCTTCTCGTGGGCATGATTTCCTGCTCGATGGAGCTTTTTCGACGATTTTTCCCCCAGAAACTTAATCAGTGATGGCGTTACGCAGGAAATACGGATGAGCCAAACCCTGCCGGAAGGCTTCTTTGGAGGTCGGACTAGAATCGATGCGGTAGAACCGGCTACGGTCGGTCTGGTCATACCAGACCGCCATCCTGATGTAAGGATACATGCTCAGGCTATTCATGGCCTGCTGGATCCAGTTGGCTTTATCCCCGCCCAATTCGCTGCAGGAAAACTCGGTGATCATCAGAGGCTTGCCCGGAAATTTACGCAGATACTCGGTGTAAACGGGGTAATATATCTCATTGAATTCACGCCAGGTCTCGTCGGCGAATCCGGTACCATTGTTGTAGCCGGTCAGACCTACCCAATCCACGTACTCCGGACCTGGATAGTAGAGTTCAGCGCTGTTCCACTTAAAATCCGGGAAAGCCCGGTCATGGGGATTCCACACGAATATAGCGTTCTCAGCGCCCTGTTCCTCAAAAATCCGATGGATGCGCTGCCAGGCCTGGATGAAAAGATCCGCATCCTTGCTGTAAAACCAGGCGCACCAAGGATCCCAGTCGCCGTTCATCTCATTGGCGAAACGAACAAATATTGGCTCACCCACGTCCTTGATCTGGCGGGCCCACTCGGCTATGTAGGGGTCGTACTCGCCATTGACGATATTGGGGATGATCACACTGCTCAGGCCTTCATCGATGACCGGATGCCAGGTCATCATCATCATCCGCCCATCGGCATATGTATCGGCTACTATCTGCCTGGGGAAAGGTTTGTAGAATTCCGTGTAGGTCATAATGAACTCGAACTTATGGCCCAAGGAGTCTTCATACTGCTTATATTCTTCGATAGCCTGGGGATAAAATACGTTGGGGTGGAAGAGGGGATGAAATATGCCCCACATCATCTTATCCTTGGGGATGGTTAACTGCATATCAGACCCTTTAAACTGGATATCTTCCAGGGGGGGATATTCCACTTGCGGGTATTCGGGTACCACCGGCTGGACTTGAAAACTGGCCAGGATACTATCCAAAACAGGATTATGTTTGGCATAGTTGTCGGAATTGGTCTTGAGGACCAAGGTATAAACCCGGTCATAGGAGAGCAGGTTTATCTCCCGGTAAAGATTCAAATCGTCGGGCACATTGCTGAGCCGGGGCCGTTCCCACATTATCCGGTAAGCGGGGATGCCATGGACCGGATTGCGGTTATAGGCCAATGGGTTCATCCCATTCTGCCTTTCCAGGATCTCTTTATTGCTGTAGTGGAGATAATCGGAGGCAGACACATTGGCCAGGGATTGCACGTAAATCTTGATTACGGCCTTCTCATCGGGAGCAGTCAGCCTGGTCATGACCCCCCGGTGACTGTCATCCAAAACCCAATCGCCGGGCACAACGATCTGATATCCATCCAGGCTGTTGTAGTAGTCCACGTTCTGCGCAACCGCAGCCGGTATGGCCCCGGGCTGGGCCCTATTGGTTTGCTCCTGAAATTTTTCCATATCCTCGGCATCCATCGCTGTCGAGCTCGGTATAAGCAGAAGCAACGCCAGCAGGCCAGCCAACAGATATTTGCGCAAGGCAAATCCCTCCCCGGATCATATTTAGCCATCTAATTTCGCTGTCCAGGTCCGGATTCCCTGCCTTATTGCTATAAAACCTGGTAGAGATAAATTTTCCAGGCCGACTGGTCGTTTTCAAAAGCCTTGTCCAGCTGCAGGCCAATGTCGGCGGCATTCTGTATCTCCAGGGCGGAAAAAATGTAGCGGCCTCCCATTTTTCTCAACTGGTCGGTATCTATA
>JAAYJY010000149.1 GCA_012522705.1 Syntrophomonadaceae bacterium
GGAGCCATGTATTTATGAGAAAAATTGATCTATTCGGCTAGCGTCGATTTGAGCGAGGCTGACAGACGTAAGCTCCCGGCGATTGTTTAAAAACCTGCCAAGCCGGAAATAATACAATTAAAGGGAGGGATATATTTTTGAAGAGACACATTTCAGGGATTATTTTTATAACTCTTGTAAGCTTGTTCGCCGTTACGGTCGGTTGGTGGTGGATCAACAGTCGCAGTGAACCGCTGAAAGAAGGCGTGTTGAGACTGCATGTAGTCGCCAACAGTGATGATCTGGCCGATCAATCGTTGAAACTGGTGGTGAAGGACGACATTGTGAGTTTGATACAGGGAGAATTGGTTGATGTCTGCGACGCCGATGAAGCCAGGCGTCGGGCTGTAGATGATATTTCTCTGATCGAAGCGACTGCTCGGGAGCGCATCCTGGCAGAGGGTTATGATTACCCGGTAACGGTAAGCGTAGGGGAATATGACTTCCCCACCAAATCCTATGGCAACCTGGTTTTTCCGCCGGGCAGGTATCAAGCTGTGCGAGTGGTAATCGGCAAAGGACAAGGAAAGAATTGGTGGTGCGTATTATTTCCCCCGTTATGCTTGGTGTCATCCTCGGATTCGGGATTGGGACTAACCAGTCCACAACAGGCCCAGGTCTCCTTCAAGTGTTTGGAACTTCTACCACGCGGCGTTAAATTGATAAACAACTAAGGTAATGACTTATCACACTAAAAGGTTCGCCGGAGGGCGAACCTTTTAGTGTGATAATATTCACCTTTACCGGGTTTGGGCCGCTTTCATTTTTCGAAATGCTATGTGTATAATGAATTAAAAAAATGAGGAGAACAGCGGGATGATGGACCAGATAAAGATAGAAGCGCCCGCCAAGATAAATCTGACATTGAAAGTAGTCGCCAAGCGACTGGATGGGTATCATGATTTGGAAACGGTGATGCAGCAGATCGATTTATGCGATGAAATAATCATTGAGAGTGTGGATGAAGGCATAGAGGTCAACAGCAATAACAGCGAGGTTCCAGTTGCTGAGGCCAATTTGGCCTTTAAGGCCGCCCGCCTGTTATGTGAGAGAATTGGAGTAACCAGAGGCTTTCGTATATTCATCGATAAAAAGATACCGCTGGGTGCCGGATTAGCTGGCGGGAGTACTGATGCCGCAGCCGTATTGCGGGGCTTAAATCAAATATTGGACTTTCCGTTGGATCTTCAGACATTGTTGGAATTGGGTTTACAGGTGGGGTCAGATGTCCCTTTTTGTATTGTGGGTGGAACTGCCCTGGCGCGGGGGCGGGGTGAGATTCTCGAATCACTCTCCCTTGGTCCGCATCTAGAACTGGTGTTGGTAAATCCCCCCCTGCAAATTTCAACTGCCGAGGTTTACCATGATCTTAAGCTGGCAGAACTTAATGATCAGCCCGACAACGGCGCCTTTCTTGAAGCTTGGTACAGATGTGATATTATTGGATTAGCCGCGCACATGAAGAACGACCTGGAGACAGTCAGTGTAGTCAAATATCCGGGCATTTCAGAGATTAAGGATAGATTGGTCTCTCTTGGGGCTCTGGGCACCTTCATGTCGGGAAGCGGCCCCAGCGTGATCGGTATCTTCGGCAACCGCCAGATGGCATCAAAGGCGTGGCAGACCATTAAAGAAGTTTACCAAGAGTCTTTCCTGGTCTCATCCTACATCAAAGATAAAGGTGGTATAATCAATGCCTAACAGACGCTTGAACCCGGTCGACTTGGATTCCTACAAGCCTTTGCGGGACTTAGTGCTGGAGGCGATTCGCAGCGCCATTATGAATGGTACCCTGCAACCTCGGGAACGGTTGATGGAGATTCAGCTGGCTGAGGAATTGGGAGTATCCAGAACGCCAGTTCGGGAGGCTTTGCGGAAATTGGAGTTGGAAGGCTTCATCGTGATGGTTCCCCGCAAAGGAGCCTACGTAGCCGACCTGTCATTCAAGGATATTGCTGATGTATTCGAAATACGGGCTGCGTTGGAGGGCTTGGCTGCTGGTTTGGCGGCAGAGAGAATCACCGAAGATGAGCTAGAGAATATGGAGAGATTGATCGTAGGGAAGCAGGAAGCCATAAATAGTGGAGATATAGACAAGCTGGTCGAAGTAGATACCAGTTTTCATGAACTTCTCTACAAGGCCAGCCGTAATGACAGGCTGGCAGCCATTATCAGCAATCTGCGCGAACAGATACAGCGATTTCGTTTGACATCCTTGTCATTCCCGGGACGTAACAAGGAGTCATTGCAGGAGCATAAACAATTGGTAGAAGCCATACAGGCTCGGGACAGCCAACTGGCCCGGCAACTGGCCCAGGAGCATATTGAGAACGCCGAAAATGTGTTGATAGAGTCCATCAAAATGGAAGAGTTAGGGAATGAGAGTTGATACCATTTAGTTCTTGGAGGAACAGGGATGCAATATGATGCTGTAATCATGGCCGGCGGCGAAAGCAGCAGCGAATTAATACAAGTCGCACCATACAGCAATGAGGCTCTAATCATCATAGGCAGTTACCCTATGATATACTATGTGTACAGTGCCCTGCGCGCTACGCCCAGCATCAAGAATATAGTCGTCAGTGGCCCGGTTGAATGCTTACGTAGTATCCTCCCCCATGACGAAAAGCTGTTTTTTGTGGAGAGCGGAGAAAATGCCATTGAGACCTTTTCCAGAGGAGTGAACTTCCTTGGTGGTCGGATCACATCCAAAGTTTTGGCCGTTCCTACCGACATTCCTTTCATCACATCTGAAGCCATCAGCGATTTCCTGACCAATTGTGAAAGCGCCGAAGCGGATATTTATTATCCAATCACCAGCAAAGAGGTCAATGAGCTAAAGTACCCGGGAGTTATCCGTACCTACGTGCATCTGAAAGACGGTATATTTACCGGCGGCAACCTATTCCTGCTGCGCAGCGCAGCTTTACCAGGCTGCATGGAGTTCGGGCTCAAAGTCATAAGCCGCCGCAAGAACCCCCTGGCGATTGCCAGATTGTTTGGGTTTGGTCTGGTGTGCAAATATCTAGCGGGACAGCTTAGCATCAAGGCGGCTGAGAAGAGGCTTTACGAAGTAGCCGGGATCAACGGCAAGGGAATCATATCCCCATATGCGGAGGTAGGGGTCGATGTGGATAAGCCTGATGATCTTTTGTTGGCCCAGAGATACCTTAGCGGAGTAAGCTTTGAAAGATAGCATTAAGCTTTTACAGCCAACCAAATAAAAGGTTATAATACAAGGTGCAGGCTGGTCATAAATGGGAGCCTGTAGATGGAGTATGAAGAGGGGAATCTGGAAAGTGACAACGTCTGTGGTGATATTGGCAGCCGGCAAGGGTGTGCGCATGCGTTCCCAACTGCCCAAAGTGGTTCACCGGGTGGCCGGCAAGGCGATGATTGAGCATGTCAACGATGCAGCCCGTGCGGCTGCACTGGATAAAGTAGTGATAGTGGTAGGACATGGCAGGGGTTTAGTAGAAGAGCTTTTTTCACATGGAGAGGTGGATTTCGCGGTACAGGAAGACCAACTGGGGACAGGTCATGCCCTCATGCAAGCCATGGCTAAAGTGCAGGGAGATGATACCATAATAGTGTTGGCGGGAGACACGCCTCTGCTGCAACCAGCGACCGTCAGAGCGCTTCTGAACCACCATCAGCAAAGCCAGGCGGTGGTTACGGTAATATCGACGGAAATCGATGACCCTTACGGATACGGGCGGATAATCCGCAACCAAGACGGGTCCTTCCGGGATATAGTCGAAGAGAAGGATGCCCGGGAGGAAGAAAGACAGGTAATAGAAATCAATTCCGGTATGTATGCCATGCAGGTCGAGGAGGTTTCGTCAGTATTGGACAAACTGGGCACCGATAACCAGCAGGGGGAATACTACGTTACGGAGGCATTAAGGATTCTTAATGACCAGGGACAAAAGATAGAGATTCTACAGATGGATGTCCAGGAAGACATTTACGGAATAAATGACCGGGTCCAATTAGCCCAAGCCGAGGCAATTTTGCGCCGCCGTAAAAACGTTGCACTAATGGAGAATGGGGTTACCATTATGGACCCCAATTCCACATTTATAGATTGTAATGTTGAAATTAGCCCGGATACGATAATACATCCAGGATCGATTATCGAAGGCCGGACTAGTATTGGAGCCGACTGCCAGATCGGGCCGGCGGCACATATTACGTCATCAATTATAGGCCAGCGGGTTATAATCGAACACTCCAGGCTGAAAGAAGCTGAGGTTGGCGATGATTGCACCATCGGTCCTTATGCCTACTTGCGTCCCGGTGCAGTGTTGCATGCCAAGGTCAAAGTGGGGGACTTCGTCGAAATCAAGAAGTCTACCCTGGGCGAAGGGAGCAAAGCCCCTCATCTAAGTTACATCGGCGATTCCCAGATAGGCAAGGGTGTCAATATCGGGGCCGGGACGATCACTTGCAACTATGATGGCCAAAACAAATGGGAAACAATCCTTGAAGATGGTGTATTTATTGGCAGCAACACTAACCTGGTCGCTCCAATTAAGGTTGGGGCCAACTCCATAACCGGAGCCGGCTCCACTATAACCAGGGATGTACCAGCTGATACTTTGGCTGTAGAAAGGGCCCAGCAGAAAAATCTTAAGAAAAGGTAAAAACCCAATGAGGTTCCAAAATCCGATCGGAGGTTTAGTTTAGATGAACACATCCAGATGGAGGATGAAACTATTCACGGGCAATGCCAACCCTCTATTGGCCAAAGAGATTGGGGACTATCTGGGCATGTCCCTGGCCAAAGCCACGGTTGCTCACTTTTCTGATGGTGAAGTAAGCGTGGAGATTGGCGAGAGTGTACGCGGGGTAGACACATTTGTAGTGCAGCCTACATGTACTCCTGGTAATGAGAATCTCATGGAATTACTTATAATGATAGATGCCTTCCGGCGGGCTTCCGCGGGACGGATAAACGCGGTTATTCCCTACTTCGGTTATGGGCGCCAAGATCGAAAAAACAGGGCTCGGGATCCGATTACCGCTAAACTGGTATCCAACCTGATCGTTGAAGCCGGTGCCCATCGGGTGGTTACGGTTGATTTGCATGCCGCCCAGATACAAGGGTTTTTTGATATACCGGTGGATCATCTGCCCGGAGTCGCGACCTTGGCAGACCATATCAATAGAAAGGATCTGTCTGATAATCCAGTGGTGGTATCACCTGACGTGGGCGGGGTGACGCGAGCGCGGAACCTGGCTGCCAAATTGGGAGCTCCTCTGGCCATAATTGATAAAAGGAGGCCAGCTCACAATGTTTCCGAGATTATGAATGTAATCGGTGAAGTCGAAGGCAAGTCGGTAATCCTCATCGATGATATAATCGACACAGCAGGGACAGTCTGCAATGCTGCCGACGTGATGATGGACAAGGGGGCCAAGGAAGTTTTGGTTTGCTGTACGCATCCGGTATTCTCGGGGCCGGCTATGGATAGGCTGGCCAAAGCCCCGATAGAAGAGATAATCGTAACCAATACTATACCATTGCGCGAAAGACTGCCCAATTTAACGGTATTATCCATTGCGCCCCTGATCGGCGAGGCAGTGCTGCGGATTCATGAAGACCTGTCGGTAAGCAAAATATTCGAGGATTAACTGAAGACATATGTCAGCATATCAGTGGGCGCACTCTCAGGGTGGGCC
>JAAYJY010000150.1 GCA_012522705.1 Syntrophomonadaceae bacterium
GGTTAAGGCTATGACCGGATAATGCCACAGATAGATCCCATAGGACCACACCCCCAGCCAGCGCAATGGCCATATTCCCAACAGCCTGCCCAGGTACCCCGCAGGATGAGCCAATACTGCTATCAGAACCGCCGCAATTATCGAAAAGAGAAAAAGGCCACCGTAATAGAGAAACGATTGATATTGATTGCTCAGGCAAATCATGGCCAATACGGCCAAGAGTGCTGCTCCTCCGATTGCATCGAGCTTAATACGCTGTCGGAGAGACAGGTCAGCCGATAGTTTACGGCTGGGCCACAGCAGTGCCAGTACCGCACCGATAAGCAAAGCAAAAGCCCGGGTATCGGTTCCATAGTAAACCCGGTTGGGATCCAATCCAGGTTGATAAATAACTGCCATGGCGGCGGCAGAAGCAATAAGCAAAGCTGTAATCATACCAATCAATCGGCTGGGGCGGTGTAAATAGCGCAGTCCCAGTCCTAACAGCAAGGACCACAGCAGGTAAAATTGTCCCTCGATAGCTAAAGACCACAGGTGTCCCAAAGGTGAAGGTGGTCCGAAACTATCGAAGTAAGATACTTCGTGAAATATCAACCACCAGTTGCTGGAATAGAATACCGCTGCCAGGGCTTCATTCCATAGTGATGCCAAGCGGCTGGGATCATATAAGTATATCCATAGCAGAACTCCGCCTAACATGGTCAACAGTGCCGGCAACAATCGCCGGGACCGGCCCGACCAGAACTCTTTCAGGTTTATGCTGCTGGAATGATCCCCTTTAGCAACCAAAATATCGGTGATGAGATAACCAGACAGCACAAAGAAAATACATACCCCTAAAAGTCCCCCCGGAGCCCCAGGTAGATTCAAGTGGTAGGCAAGCACCGCGAGAACCGCCACAGCCCTCAGGCCATCCAGTCCCGGCATATAACGTCTGGAGTGAAGCTGCTCTTTTTCCTGATAATCAGCCAGACCCATATTTTCCTCCCGTCCCCTTAAGGTAAAGGCAGTCGAACCTCTACGCCTGAAGGCTACTGATTGGGCACATTTTGTTGTCATCGTCAGTCGACATAGCACCACTATGACTCCCTCCTCTTCCTCAAACTGCGCTCAAATCACTAGCTTTGAGGGTGTCACCCTGAGCGAAGCGAAGGGTCTGTTAGCTTAGAGGAAACAGATTCCTCGCAGGCTCGGAATGACACACGAAGAGTCCAAAGGATTAAGCAGCGCGTCAGTGCAAGGCGTCAACACGAAGGCGTGGTGTCGCCACGGTGAGGGGTGACAACACAGTAATGGTGTGCTGCTCAACCCTCTGGCTCGTAGGGTTCGACTGCCTTTTTCATTAGAATATCAACTTTTTCCGGGAATTGCGTTACAAAATGCTTAAGAAAGGTTACAAAAAAGTAATAATTGCTAAAAATATCGAATACTGATTGGTCCGCTCAGCTCTGGCGGGCGATCAA
Source organism: Syntrophomonadaceae bacterium (assembly GCA_012522705.1). Lineage (GTDB taxonomy): Bacteria > Bacillota > Syntrophomonadia > Syntrophomonadales > Syntrophomonadaceae > PHAA01. The sequence continues at coordinate 1,464 of JAAYJY010000150.1, forward strand.
GGGCGATCAAGGGGACGGTGCTCCTGATCGACGTAGGA
>JAAYJY010000151.1 GCA_012522705.1 Syntrophomonadaceae bacterium
ACTCAGGATATCCTGCATGGTCGCTTCGATATCGAAGTTGTCCTTAAGGTGTTTCTCCACGGCCGCAAAATCAACCGGCTCCAGGAGTTCTCCTGGCCTGGCAGTGATGGGTTCCCGGTCCTTAAGCACCAACTTCTGCAAATCTTCCGGGAATCCACCAAATGGCTGGCCCATCATGCCCTCGAAATAAGATATGGATGAGTCTGGAAAACTCAAGGTTTTTCCCTTTTCCAGGATGTTCTCCGGGGTCAGATCATTCCTGACCATAAATATGGCCAGGTCGCCAACCAGTTTGGACGATGGGGTTACTTTTACGATATCCCCCAGCATGTCGTTGACTGCTTTATACATCTCCTTGACTTCCTTGAACTTATGGCCCAATCCGAAACTTTCAACCTGCGGTTTCAAGTTGGAGTACTGCCCGCCGGGGATTTCGTACTTGTATACTTCAGCGGTGCCGGACTTCAAGTCGGACTCGAACTGATTGTAGATAGGACGGATATCGTCCCAGTAATCGGCGATTTCTTGGATCCTATCCAGGTTTATGCCGGTGGCCCGGCTGGTGTTTTCCAGGGCAGCCACCACCGAATTTAAGGCCGGTTGACTGGTAATACCGGCCATACTATTGAAAGCAGTATCCGCGATGTCTACTCCCGCCTCGGCGGCCATCAGTACCGTAGCCACCCCGTTGCCGCTGGTGTCATGGGTGTGCAAATGAATGGGTATCCCAATCTCCTGCTTCAGAGCCCGGATCAATTTAACCGCTGCATAGGGCTTCAGCAGGCCAGCCATATCCTTGATGCAAAGAATATGAGCGCCCATCTTTTCAAGCTCTTTGGCGGTAAGCACATAATAGTCTATTGAATACTTGTCGCGGCGTTCATCCAGGATGTCGCCGGTGTAGCATACCGCCGCCTCGGCGATTTTACCGGTCTTCAGAGTTTCGTCGATGGCTACTTCCATCCCCTTAAGCCAGTTGAGGGAATCAAAGATACGGAAGACATCGATGCCTGCCGCGGCGGCTTCGCGGATGAATGCCCGCACCACGTTGTCGGGATAATTGGTATAGCCTACCGCATTAGCCCCCCGCAGCAGCATCTGCAGCATGATGTTGGGGATCTTTTCGCGCAGCAGGGCCAGCCTCTCCCAGGGCGATTCGTGCAGGAAGCGGTAAGCCACATCGAAAGTGGCTCCCCCCCACATCTCCATGGAGAACAGGTCTTTGCCATGGTAGGAAGTAGCTTCCGCGATACGCAGCATATCCACCGTCCTGATACGGGTGGCGGTCAGCGACTGGTGGGCGTCGCGCATGGTGGTGTCGGATAACAGCAGTCTATTTTGAGCCTTTATCCAGTCCACCACTCCCTCCGGACCTTTCTGCTCCAGTATCTGTTTGGTACCGCTCAATTCGCTATCCTCAGGCACCTTGGGAACCCGGGGCACATCATAATCCCTTTTCAAGCTCTTACTATCATTTATGACCTTATCACCGATGAACTTGAGCACTTTTACTTCGTGGTCTTCGCGGGGGGTGATGTCGAACAATTCCGGGGTGTTGTCAATAAAACCGGTGTCGCATTCCCCATTCAAAAACTTGGGGTGGGACAACACATTGAGCAAAAAGGCCTCATTGGTCTTGACCCCGCTGATGACCTGCTCGCGCAAGGCGCGTTGGGGCTTGCGGCTGGCGTCCTCAAAGGTTCGCGACCAGGAGGTCACCTTGACCAGCAGGCTGTCGTAATAGGGACTGATTATCGAACCGGTGTAGCCGTTGCCGCCGTCCAACCTGATGCCAAAACCAGCCGCAGTGCGGTAGACATCTATTTTGCCGGTGTCGGGGGCAAATCCGTTGGCAGAATCCTCAGTGGTCACCCGGCATTGGATGGCATACCCCCTGGAATTTACGGCGCTTTGACTGGGGATGCCGACCTCTTTGGAGTCAAGCCTATAACCTTGAGCGAGCAGGAGCTGGCTCTGAACGATATCGATGCCGGTAACTATTTCGGAAACGGTATGCTCTACCTGAATACGCGGGTTCATCTCGATGAAGTAGTGCTGCCCCTGCTTATCCAGCAGGAATTCCACCGTACCGGCGTTGCGGTATTTTACCGAACTGGCTATCTTGATGGCATCCTCGCAAATGTTTTTCCTTTGTTGATCGTTGATGGCCAGGGCCGGGGTGAATTCTATAACCTTCTGATGTCTTCTTTGGATGGAACAGTCCCGTTCGAACAGGTGCACTATGTTGCCGTAATTATCGCCTAGCACCTGCACCTCGATATGTTTGGGGCTTTCCAGGTATTTTTCGATGAAAATGTCATCGATGCCGAATGCCTTGCGGGCTTCGTTTTGAGCGCTGTAAAACTCCCGCAAAAGGTCAGCTTCGCTCCTGACTATCCGCATTCCCCGTCCGCCGCCGCCGGCGGAAGCCTTCAACATGATCGGGTAACCACACTCTTGAGCGCAATTCAACGCCTCCTGATCGGAGCTGATGGCCCGCTCAACTCCGGGAATGGTAGGCACACCCACCTGGTTGGCGATGATTTTGGATTTGATCTTATCCCCCATCTGGTCCATCATTTCAGGAGTGGGGCCGATGAACACCAAGCCCGATTGGATGCACTTCTGCGCAAATTCGTAATTTTCGGCCAGGAACCCGTAGCCGGGGTGGATTGCGTCTACCCCTTTCTTGAGGGCCAGGCCGATGATCTCTTCAATGCTCAGATATGCCTCCACCGGCCCCTTGTTATTGCCGATAAGATATGACTCATCCGATTTGGTCCGGAACAGGGCCAGTTTATCATCCTTGGAATATACTGAAACGGTGCGAATACCAAGTTCATGACAGGCTCTTATTATTCGAATGGCAATTTCGCCGCGATTAGCAATCAATACCTTTTTGAACCTCTGTACCATCTTCATACCTCGCTTTCCTCCAAACGTCCCAGTACATTATACTCTAATCCCCGTTGGAAAATCTCCTGTAAGAACCATGTATGCAAAAAACATACCCATTCGAAATTGGCATTCCGGGCACATTTTTGGCTGTTCAGAGCGACATACTAAGAACGCAGAACCAACCTAACTGAAAGCAGGAATTGTGGATGAATAAAAAAGGACTTTCCGCCTTCCAGCTGACCATGATGGCATTGGGCACAGTAGTCGGCGGCTCGTTTTTCCTGGCTACCTCGATTGCCATGAAGGCCTCGGGTCCTTCGATCATCATCGGCTTTGTGCTGGGAGGCGTACTGGTTTACATCATCCTCAGCGCCTTGTCCGAGATGACGGTGGCCAATCCCTCGGTCGGTTCTTTTCGCACCCATGCTGCCCAGATTTATGGGCCTTTCGCAGGTTATATCGTCGGCTGGGTCTATTGGACCGGGATGATCTTGGCCATGTCCAGCG
>JAAYJY010000152.1 GCA_012522705.1 Syntrophomonadaceae bacterium
ATAAACAACCTAATCCCGGTCACCCTGGGTAACATTGTGGGCGGAGCAGTCTTCGTAGGAATGTACTACTGGTTCGTTTACCTGAGAAAAACGGCGTAAGGCCAAGGACTAGAGTGTAGCCGCTTAATAGGATCGGCATCGACCCCCAATTATTTAGTTACTGGTAATTCCGCCTCAGGAGGGGCCAGCGTAAAACCGAAAGCTCTTCACCAAACCATTGGAGCGGAGCAGTGTTTTCGCTGGCTGCCTTAATGGCGGGCCAGAAACAGAAAATTCCACTGGAAACATTAAATCAATACCGAAAGGAGGATAGATATGGAGAGCAAAGAATTTGAACGAATTATGGATTTTGCCATTGGGGAAGAGATAGAAGCCCGCGACTTTTACAAAGAAGTCGCTCAGACGACTTCGGACAAGAGCCTCAGAGTTATCTTCGAGGAACTGGCCCAGGAAGAAGAGGAACACCGTTTGACCCTGGAATCGTTGAAGACCAAGCAGATACAGAAGTTCACCTTTCGCGGTGTTGCCGACTACAAGATCGCCGAGACGGTGGATACGCCCAAACTGTCGATGAATATGAAACCAGCCGACGCCATCGCCCTGGCCATGAAGAAAGAGGAAGAGTCCATGAAGATGTACGAGGGCTTGGCCAAGGCAGCTACCGAAGAAGAGGAACTGCACCTGTTTATGAACCTGGCCAAAATGGAACAGGGGCACAAAGCCAAGATGGAAGAACTCTATACCCAGACCGCTTTTGGCGAGGTGTGGTAAAGTGTCAAGAGGCCGGTTATCGTAACGTCCTGCAAATATCGGAGCAAACCGCGCATAAGCGCGAGCTCCTGATGCCGGCGACCTTGGGCCACCTGATTCAGGGCCGCCGACCGCCAGGAAACATGATACATGGTTTATCCCCTCATATACCATTAATACCGGGGTCCAGATCGGGATCCAGGTGCAAAGTCAAAAGGCTTCTCCGCAAGGAGAGGTCTTTTGGTATACATGGAGAAATACCTGGAGCAAGAGCATCTGTTAACCTATAATTAATTCGATGGGCTCCGAAAAACGGGTTGGTCCAGATGGTACCCATCAATGCCCAGCCCCCAGTACCTTGGGGGCGGGCCTCAAGGTATTACTCCGGGAAAGGGTTATAAACGCCGGAAGGGTGGACAGGGCAAACCTTTGGGGATTAGAATGAATCGTAAATGCTCATGTCAACGATTTACATGGAGGAGAGTTTTTGATAATGACAGGTTCGTCAGGCAGGAAACGGAAGTACGCTATTTTCGCGGCAGTGTTTTTGGTTATGTTGGCCTTGGGAATATATACAGGGGAAAAATTGAATGACCGGGTTTTTGAATCGGTAGCAACCAAGGACAGCAAGGGTAAAGTGATAAATATATTGGTCATGGGCATCGACGCCCGCAACGCTCGGGAAAATTCCCGCAGCGATACCATGATCCTGGCCAGCCTGGATCCAACCACCCAGCAAGTGGTGATGGTCTCCATCCCCCGTGACACCCGCATCAAGAATGCTCGGGGCCAGAACGACCGCATCAACAGCGTCAACTGGCTGCAGGGGCCGGAGGCGGCCTGCAAAGAAGTTGGCAAACTGCTGAACGTGGACGTCGATTACTATGTCATCACCAACTTTGGAGGATTCGGGGATATAGTTGACGCTCTGGGCGGCGTCCACATCGACGTGGAGACCAACATGTATCATGCCGATCCGATCAACCCCGAGCTGGCCATCAATCTGAAGAAGGGCCCTCAGTATCTGAACGGCCAGCAGGCGCTGGCTTATGTACGCTACCGGACCCTACCCACCGCCGATATTGGACGGACCGAGAATCAGCAGAAGTTTATCAAGGCGTTGGCGGCTGAGATGCTGCAGACCAAGACCATACTGCGGCTGCCCCAGCTGATACCAGGGCTATACGAAAATGTAAAAACCAATATCCCCCTGCAGGACATGATCTACCTGGGCCAGATGACCCAGAAATTGGACCTGGAAAACATCATCGCCCTGACTTTGCCCGGTTACTTCCTCACCGACAGCCAAACCGGAGCCAGCTACTGGGAGGCAGATAAAAAGATCGCCAAGACCCTGATCGCAGATCTGAAGACGGGAGCTGAGATAAAGGTGGTACAAGAAGCCCCGCCCGGAGCTAACCCGGTCAAAATGGTGGCCCGCCCGGAGGTTGAAGTTGAGCCGCCCCCGATCACGGAATCTGAAGAGGAAGGGGCAATTAAAGACGGTGACGAGAAAACAGGCGCCGTTGGGAATGGAGAGATTGGCGAACAAAGACCTGATGAAGAAAAGGATGGCAGCGGTGATGGTCAGGATACCGACCCATCACCGGGTGATGAAGGGCCTATCGACACTGAGGATGACGATGTGGAAAGCGGTGAAGAAATCGATGAGGAAGGCGATTCGACCGGATCGCCGCCGCCAGTGCTGGACCTCGAGGAACTAATGAAGGTAAGGCCTTAGAAAACTGCAATCCATAATAAACGGCTGCCTCATAGAGAAGGCAGCCGTTTTGGGGCCAGCAACGCGAGATCCTTCGTCGCCTTCGGCTCCTCAGGATGACAAAACAGGTACTTTGGCAGTGGTTCCGGACGTTTCTCTTTCCTCTTGATCGTTTCTATAGCAGGCGGTTATTTGCCCATAGTACATCACATGAAAATCCAGGCTCGAATAGGAATTGCCCCGGACAGTGTCGTCCAGCAGATTAGCATCCATAGCCTGGCGGAAGACCGTCCTGCACTCGAAGAACAGGTTGCATTCCTTGATGACCGGGCTTTGGATGGTGCGAGCCGGTTGAGGGGTGACTCCTGCGGCCTTAAATTTATCTACATCGCGGCCGGACACGCTGCCGGCGATAGCCAGAGCCTTCCGCATCTCTCCGGGCGCGGGCAGGCACACCGAAAAATCCGCCGCCTTCTCGATCAAGCCGTGGGTATGACGGGAATAACGCACCATCACGGTGAGCACCGGCATTTTCCAGATGTAACCGATGTTGCCCCAACCGATAGTCATGGTGTTGAGACGCTCGCCTTCCTGCACAGTCAGAAATGCCCCCCGGGGCAACTGCTCCAGGAACTGGCGTGAGTATTCTTCATAAGAGATGTCCTTGGCCATCATCCAGTCTCCTTCCCTCAATAACTTACGGGGGACTGTCCCCAAGTTATTGCGAGTTATTTTCCGATATTAGTAAATTATATACCAATGAAGCGTTGATTAGCATTTTGTTTTTTTGCCGTTCCGCGCGCACCGAGGAATACAGCCCCGGATATAGACTTTGCTGCGGTCAAAGTGACACCATTCTTTCAGAGTGGCGATGACTTATTTGATTTGAGAATTATGCAAAACTTCCAACAATATAATATAGGTAGAAGTAGATGAAAGAATGCCAATTACGTATTTGATTTTAGAACGGGGGATAAGGAATTGAAGAGATGGGGTTGGAAAATAATCCTGGCAGCGCTGCTGGTGATCGCAACGATGGGAGCCGGCCGAGTCAGCCTGGCCACGGAGAACATCCAACCGGCATGGGCCGGTTTCTATGACATCATCATATCCACTGCTGAAGGGGACCAGGTACCGGCCCAGATCGAGCTCAAGGACTGGGGTGACGGGCAGCTGGCTGTCCATGGCGACTTCCAGGGTCAATCCCTCAACCAGCTGGGTGAATATAGCGGAGACCCGGAGGGGGAGGGGCTTAAAGCCCATTTCGGCATAAATTTTGGATTGGTGCAGGGCTTTATCGATTTCACTATCCGCTATACGGAAGGACGCTATACCATCGAGGGCGCGGGGGCGGCTGACTCTATTGCCGTGGGCAAAATGGCAGCGACTTTCAGCGGTCAGCGCCAGTCAGCGGAATCGGCCCCGCCCACCCCGGCTCCAACCCCGGGGGGCGCTCCGACTGTTCCGGGGGCCGAACCCCCCAATTATGTGCTCTGGGCAGCGGGAGCGGCGGCGGTGTTGGTCCTGACTGCAGCCATCACGTCCCGGCGGCGCAGGCGCGGCTCCGGGAAGTGACCGCTGGCTTAAGACTCCCTTATTTTACATCCACAGGAAAAGGGGACAGTCCCCGATGAGATCCTTCGTCGCCTTCGGCTCCTCTGGATGACAAAAATGGCATTTTGTCAGTGGTCTCGGAGGTGACCACTGCCTTCAGAGCCCTGCGTTTAACGTCCACGCCATTTTGTACAGACATGGTTCCAGGCGATAGCCGCCAACTTTACCTTTCCATCAATTCGATACGCTCCCCGTCCGGCCCGGCACAGAAGATCAACCGGTGGCCCACGGCCTGGCGGGGCGCTTCCGTCTCAAAAGGTACCCCCTGCTCCCGCAGCCGCTCTACGGCAGCATCCAGATCGGGAACCGTAAAGGCGATATGATCGAAAAATCCGGCCTCGCGCTTCACAGGCGGAGCCGGAACGTATTCGAGCAGTTCAATAACCAGGTCACCGGTGTGCAGGTTGACTATCTTCAGGTTATCGGTGATCCGGCGGGCGCCGATGGTGAGCCCTAAAACCCGCTCATAAAACCGGGCCGACCGGTCGGCGTCGCTGACTGCCAGGCCTACATGGGCAAACCCAAAGTCTTTGCCTGGTTCGTAATTTCTATAAGTCATAATACAGTTCGAACTCCAAGGGGTGAGGCATATTGGCCACTTGGCGCGCCTCTTTGCGCTTGGCGGCGATCCACACGTCGATCAGGCGCTGAGGGAAAACCCCGCCCTGCAGCAGGAACTCCTGGTCTTTCTCTAAAGCATTCAGGGCTTCGTCCAATGAGGTGGGCAGGGCCTTGATCTTGGCCAGCTCTTCCTCCGGCAGGTTGTAGAGGTTGACGTCATAAGGACCGAAACCTTCCTTGGTAGGGTCTATCTTCTTTATGATACCGTCCAGGCCTGCCATCAACATGGCCGAATAAGCCAGATAAGGATTGCAGGTGGCATCCGAGGAACGGAATTCAAAACGTTTGGCGGCCGGGTGCTTGGCATAGGCCGGCACCCTGATCACGGCGCTGCGGTTGGAGGTGCCGAAAACGCAATTTACCGGGGCCTCATAACCGGGCACCAGGCGTTTGTAGGAATTGGTGCTGGGGTTGCTGAAAGCCAGCACTGCCGGTGCATGTTTGAGCAGGCCGCCGATAAAATAACAGGCCGTCTGGCTCAGGTTGGAATAGCCGTTCTCGTCATAGAACAAAGGCTCTCCGTTTTTAAACAGGTGCATGTGGACATGCAGGCCATTGCCGGCCTCAGCGTAAATCGGCTTGGGCATGAACGTCACCGACTTGCCCTCCTGGAAAGCCATGTTCTTGATGAGATATTTGGCCAGCATGGTCTTGTCGGCCATTTCCCGCATGCCCCCGAATTCCACCTCGATCTCGATCTGACCAGGTCCGGCTACTTCGTGGTGGTGGTATTTGATGGGGATACTGTTGGCCTCCATTAGCAGGCACATGCGGGCCCGCAGGTCATACAGCACGTCCTGGGGCGGAGTGGTATGGTAGCCGCCTTTGACCGGCACCTTGTAACCAAGATTGGGGTATTCATCGTTGCCGCTGTTCCAGTTGGCCTGCTCACAGCCGATGTTAAAACCGGTCCGGTGCGGCGAACACTCGTAGCTGACATGGTCGAAGACGTTAAATTCAAATTCCGGCCCGATGCGCATCTGATCGGCGATGCCGGTAGATATCATGTAGTCCTCAGCCCTGGTGGCGATGGAACGGGGGTCTTGGGCGAAGCGGTAGTTTTCCGGCTGGGCGATGACAAAAACGTCACCGATCATGCTCAGGGTGGGGACTTCGGTAAATGGATCAGTGACGGTGGTGCTGATATCGGGTATGAATATCATATCGCTCCTCTCGACCGGGGCGTAGCCGTAATTGGAGCCATCGAAACCGATGCCGTGGACCAGGGTTTCCGGTTTAAAACGGCCGGTGGGAATGCTTAGATGTCTCCATCTGCCCAACAGGTCGATCATCTTGAAATCGATCATCAGAATATTATTTTTGGAGCAATAATCCATTACCTCTTCGTAGGTCCCAAACACAGAAAAGCGCCTCCCTATATAAATCAATATCCTCGAAATTATACCAGAGTAGAAATTTGTAGTAAAGAATACCTATCCATTATAGGGTTTTGTGACTGGCCTTTCCTTTTCCATTATTAGTATAGGGTTTTGTGACTGGCCTTTCCCTTGGGTACACGGGCGAGGTTTGGTTGGGTCCTCCATGGGGCAGACTGTCCGAGACTATTTATTAAGCACCTGTTTTGTCATCCAGAGGAGCTGAAGGCGGCGAAGGATCTCATCGGCGACTGTCCGAGACTATTGATTAAGCACCTGTTTTGTCATCCAGAGGAGCCGAAGGCGGCGAAGGATCTCATCGGGGACTGTCCGAGACTATTGATTAAGCACCTGTTTTGTCATCCAGAGGAGCCGAAGGCGACGAAGGATCTCATCAAAAACACTGCATTATTGGTCTTTATACAGTTGTAAGATGCTTCGCTAACGCTCAGCATGACACATTAAGACACTTTATCAGTAGTCTCAGACTGTCTGTTTCCTGGATAGACCAGCAAAATAGAGACAGCGGGGAGGAATGCAAAGCCAAGGCTAGCTGTCATTAAGCTGAAATACGGCGAGAATTGGCTTTATTATCCTGGTGGTATAGAATTAGGCTGTAATCCAAAAATAATAACGATTTTCGATATGGAGGTAATGTTTTTTGGGCGCTAACACCATTCGCAACAGAGAAGAGATAGAAGAAAGATACAAATGGAACTTGGAGAATATTTACCCCGACGAACAGCTGTGGGAAAAAGACCTGGAGCAGATCTCCCGGCTGGGCGGGCAAGTGGGCGAGCTGCAGGGGACCCTGGGAGAATCAGCCCGCCATCTGCGGTCGTGTCTGCAGTTGAGCGACGATCTGGGCCGGATCTCGGAAAAGGCTTACGTTTACGCCCGCATGCGCCGCGACGAGAACAATGCCAATCATCACTACCAGGCCCTGTTCGACCGGGTCCAGAGCTTGACTATACAGGTGGGCAGCATCACCTCCTTCATCGTGCCCGAGATCCTCACTATACCGGAGGATAAGCTGCGGGCCTTCCTGGACGAGGATAAGGACCTGGGCCTGTACCGCCATTCCATCGACGAGATCCTGCGCCAGAAGGAACACATCCTGTCGCAAGCGGAGGAGAGACTGATGGCCATGTCCGCCGACCTGTCGCTGGCATCGGGCAGCATATTCACCATGCTCAACAACGCCGACATCAAATTTCCGGTCATCAAGGACGAAAAGGGGCAGGATGTGGAGATAACCAAAGGCCGCTACGGCAGCCTGATGGAGAGCTCCCACCGCCGGGTGCGCCAGGACGCTTACCAGGGACTGTATTCGTCCTACCGCAGCCTCATCAATACCCTGGGCGCCAGCCTGAGTGCCAGCGTCAAGAAGGACATCTTCTATGCCCGGGTACGCAAATACCAATCGGCCCGGGCCGCCTCCCTGGACCAGGACAATGTCCCGGTGGAGGTCTATGACCGCCTGATCGAGTCGGTCCACGCCAAACTGGATCTGATGTACCGTTATATGGATATCCGTAAAAAGGTATTGGAGCTGGATGAGCTGCATTTCTACGATCTATATACCCCGCTGGTACCGGAATACAAACTGGAGGTGCCCTATGAGCAAGCCCGGCAGACCCTGCTCCAGGCCCTGCAACCCCTGGGACCGGATTACCTGGCCCGTATGGAGAGCGGGTTCCGCGATGGCTGGATAGATGTTTACGAGAACCAGGGCAAGACCAGCGGCGCCTATTCCTGGGGGGCCTACGATACCAACCCCTACATCCTCATGAATTACGACAACAAGCTGG
>JAAYJY010000153.1 GCA_012522705.1 Syntrophomonadaceae bacterium
CCTTTTTGGGCCAAGGAAAAGAGCATCGGTAACAGACTGATAAACTGCCGGGCAGAGACCGCTGCCGAGAAACCGTCCTTCAAGCACAGCTATCACCGCCGCCGCTGCCTGGTGCCGGCCACCGGGTATTTCGAATGGCAGAAGCGTCCGTCCGGCAAGCAGCCTTTCCATATCCGCCCCCTCGATCACCGGGTCTTCGCCATGGCCGGCTTGTGGGATGCATGGACCGACCCGGAGGGAGAGATTGTTTTTTCCTATACCATTTTGACTACCGAAGCCACCCCCGCCACATTTTCCATCCATGACCGCATGCCCTATATCTTGCGCCCGGACCAGGAATCCGCCTGGCTGCAGGGCCAGGCCCCCGGTGCCGTCGAGGACCGGCTGGAGGCCTACGAGATCAGCACCCTGGTTAATAAACCCGCCCACGACCAGCCCGAGATAATCCTGCCCATATAAATCCCTCCGCCCCTGGCGAAATTTGCCCGACTCCCTATTCTTGACAAGAACATATGTTCTATTATAGCATGGGTATACAATTCAGGATGGTGATGACTGATGCGCAAGATCGTCTATATTTTTTTAAACGGCGGGTCATTCGATGATGAGCTGCTGCAGGCCTGCAGCCAGCATTCTTCCCTGTTGGAGCCGGTGGGCAGCCAGGAATTGTTTTTGGATCTCAGTCCTTTCCAGCGGATCGGGGATATCCTCGAGGTACTGGCGGCTACCCTGGCCAGCCGGGCGGACCGGGCATCGATGGGGCTGGCCTCTTCGCCCCTGCTGGCCCGGCTGGCAGCCCACCGCTGTATCTACCCGGGAACGGCGCGTTCCACCTGTCGTTCTTTTGTCCGCGGGACTGTCGCTATCATCCAGGTAATCCCCGGGCAGGAGACTCTGTTTGTGAGCACCCTGCCCCTGCCTGAATTCAGCCCCCTGTCAGCGCGCGAATGCCGCCTGCTCAACCGGCTGGGATATGTCCAGGTCGGGGATCTGGCTGGTTTGGGTTCCTACCGTTTGCAGCAGATTCTAAAACGTGACGTCTCCTCGCTGTGGCAGAACATCCAGGGCCGTGATTACACCCCGGTGCGGGGTCTATATCCTCCCGAACGGCTCGGTTATGCATTGAGCTGGGAAGAAGACCGCCGCAGCCCGGGCCAGTTGCTGGAATTCATCCGCGCCGGGGCCGGGGAGTTGAGCGACCGCATGGAAAGACGCCAGGTGGGCTGCCACCTGGTGGAAATGCATTTTGATCTGTCCGGGGGGGCCAACCTCATCCAGCAGCGCAGGGTATCTCCCGCCTGTCATGGTCAGGAGCGGCTGACTATGATTCTGGAGGGGTTGCTGCCGGACCTCGATAAACCGGTGGATGGCCTGAGGATTTTCCTAAGCGATTTAAAACCAGTGGAGATGCGGGCCCAGGATCTCTTCACCCTGCGTTACACTTACCAGCAGGAGGCCCGGGAACGAAAACGGTCCGCCATCCTGGAACAACTCCTGCAACGCTTCCCCGACCGCCTGGGGATGGGCATGGAAGCCGACCGCCGCGAACAGGTCCTGTTGTTCTGGGATCCCTGGCGTTTCTCCTCTGGGAGGCAAAGATCATGAAAAACCATATTCCCCTGCAGGTGAAATGCGATGGTGACCAGGGGCCGATCGCGGTCCGTTACCATGACAAACCTCTCCGGGTGGTGGCCCGCCTGGAATACTGGCATGACACCGGTTGCTGGGGGGCCGGTGAAAGTGAGAAACATTTCTACCGCCTCATCCTGGAAGACCAGAGCATAAGGGAGATCTTTTACGATCTGGTCGAAGAAGAATGGTTTCTATACAAGACTTACGATTAGGTGTCGCTTATGAACTTTGTTCACCTGCATTGCCATACTCCCTTCTCATTTCTGGACGGGGCCAGCCAAGTGGAGGAACTGGTCCGGAGGGCCGCTGAATTGGAAATGCCGGCCCTGGCCGTGACCGATCACAACAATCTGTCCGCGGCGGTGCAATTTGCCCAAGCGGCGGCCAAATTCGGCCTAAAAGCCATCCAAGGCGCAGAGGTCAGCCTGGCCGATGGCAGTCACCTCACCCTGCTGGCCGAGGATGAGGGCGGCTATGCCTCTCTATGCCGATTGCTCACCCGGGCTCATCTCAGCAATCCCCGCGGCCAGCCGGCGGTCCGTGCAGAGGACCTGGAAGAAATGCCGGGGGTTATCGTCCTGTCCGGCTGCCGCCAGGGTTTGATCCCCCGCTCCATCCTGAAGGGCGATTATCGCCAGGCCCGCCAGCAGGCGGAACTATACAGATCCCTATGGGGCCGCAGCTCTTTCTATATAGAATTGCAGAACCTGCTCTTGCCCGGCGACCATTACCTCAACCAGCGCCTGCTGGAACTGGCTGCTGAGCTGGACCTGGAAGTGGTGGCCAGCAACAACGTGCATTACGCCCGCCATGAGGATTTTTTCCTGCACGATGTCCTGTGCTGCGTGAAAAAGCTGATCACGATCCACGCTATCGACCCCGCCCGTCCCCTCAACGGCGAGAGTTATATGAAGAGCGGGACCCAGATGCAGGCCCTGTTCCCCGATTGCCCCCAGGCTCTGGCCAACACTATGCGTATCGCCGAGCGCTGCCAGTCCTTCTTACATGAGCCGGTCTTTCATTTTCCCTGTTTTCCGCTTCGGCCCGGACAGGAGGCGGCCCGGGTTTTGCGCCGGCTGGTCTGGGAGGGGGCCCAGCGCCGTTACCGCAGGGTCACCCCGGCCGTAACCGAGCGGCTCGAATATGAGCTGGGAATAATCGAGCAGATGGGATTTCCCGATTACTTCCTGGTAGTCTGGGATTTGGCCCACTACTCGCGCCAACAAGGTATCCGTTATGCCGGCCGGGGCTCGGCGGCCGACTCCCTGGCCGCTTACTGCCTGGGCATCACCGAGGTGGATTCCCTGCAGCGGGGCTTGTTGTTTGAACGCTTCATGAACCCGGAGCGGGTGGGGATGCCGGATATCGATATCGACTTCGAGTCCCGTTACCGGGACAAGGTGATCGATTATGTCTATCGTAAATATGGTTCCGAGTATGTGGCCCGGGTGGCGACCTACAACACCTTCCGGGCCCGCTCCGGCTTGCGCGAGCTGGGCAAGGCGCTGGGCTTTCCGGAAGCAGAACTGGACCCTTTGTGCAAACGCATGCCTTTCTATGCCCGGGCCGACCAGATCCGGTCTCTCCTCCAGCGGCTGCCCGAACTCCGGGACAGCCCCCTGCACCAGCCCCGTTACCAACTGCTGCTGGATTGCTGCGACCGATTGGCGGGATTCCCCCGTTTCCTGGGCATGCATCTGGGCGGCCTGGTGATCAGCGATATTCCCATCACCAGCCTCACCCCCCTGCAGGAATCAGGACTGGGACCGGTCATCAGCCAGTTCGACAAGGATGATATCGAGGGGCTGGGGCTGGTAAAACTAGACCTGCTCTCCCTGCGCACCTTATCGGTGATCCAGGATGCCACCGCCCAGATCCGCTCCTCCGGGCAGGATATGGATTACGAGGCTATCCCCCTGGATGACCGGGATACCTTCGCCATGATCAACCGGGGCGAGACCATCGGCGTATTCCAATTGGAAAGCCCGGCCCAGCGAGCCTTGCAGTCCCGCTTTCGGGCTTCCGAATTCGAGGATGTGGTAACCAGCATGGCTCTGATCCGGCCTGGGCCCATCAAAGGCAATATGGTCGACCCTTACGTGGCCCGGCACTTGGGTCAGGAGGAGGTCAGTTACCTGCATCCCTGGCTGGAACCTATTTTAAAAAAAACCTATGGGGTGGTGTTGTTCCAGGAGCAGGTGATCGAGATCGGCCGGGCCATCGCCGGCTTTACCCCGGCGGAGGCCGACCAGCTGCGCCGGGTCATGACTCACTCCCGCTCCCAGAAGATGATGGAGGAACTGGGCCGGACCTTTGTGGAGCGTTCGGTGGAGCGCGGCATCGAGCCGGCCCTGGCCGAGGAGATCTTCGCCTGCATGCTGGGCTACGCCAGCTATGGCTTCTGCGAGGCCCATGCCGCCGCCTTCGCCACCACCAGTTATAAGTCCGCCTATCTGATCCAGCATCACCCGGCCGAATACTATACGGCTATCCTCAATCACCAGCCGATGGGGTTTTACCCGCCGCGGGTGATCGGCAACGAAGCCCGGCGCCGCGGCATCAGCCTGCTGCCCCCCGATGTCTGCAGCAGCAGCATCGATTTTTCCGTGGAGCAAGGGGCTATCCGGGTGGGCCTCAAGCAAGTCAAGGGTCTGAGTGCCGCTTCCCTGGAGTCGATCGTAAGCGCCCGGGAACAATCCGCTTATGCTTCTCCCCTGGATTTCGCGGTCCGCACCACCGTTCCCCAGGACAGCCTGGACAGCCTGATACGTTGTGGAGCTTTGGACAGTTTATGCAGTCACCGGCGCTTCCTGTTAAGCCAGCTTTATTATGACCTGGAAAAGAGACAGGCCCGGCAGAGCGGGACCACCCTGCTCTTCGAGGAACAGGTCATCCCCACCGGGGCGGATTTCAGCCTGGCGGAGAAGCGTACCTGGGAGTATAATCTGCTGGGACTGTATGTAGGGGAGCATCCCATGGCCGCCTGGCGCCCGGCCCTTAAAAAGCAGGGGTTTAAATCCAGCCGCGACTTGCCGGATTGCGCGGCGGGAATGACGGTTTGGGCCGCCGGGCTATTGCTGCATCCTCACCGTCCTCCTACCCGCAGCGGCAAGATCACCGTTTTCTTCTCCCTGGAAGATGAATTTGGCATGATCGATGCGACCATGTTCGAAGACGTGTATATGAAATACGGGGCCTATATATTCGGTCCCCGCCATGGTCCTTTGCTGGCCGGCGGCAAGCTGCACCGGCGCGGGGAAGGTGTGAGCCTGATCGTACAGCAGGTCTCCCCTGTCCTCTATTCCGCCACCTAAGCTTAGTGTCGTCCGACTCTCCCCTTGCTGCCCTCTATCCGACCGCCGCCAAACCAGGGGCTGAACTTCCTTCGGGGTAAACCCATTGTGAAAATGAACCGGGAAAGGACCGGTGAACGTATCCCCATTCGATGATGAACTGCTGCAGGTATGTATTCGAGGCTTCATAAAACACCTTAAAACAGGTTGCTGTGCGTTCCTGTTCTGGTTAGATACAAAATCAAGGCTTCTATTCGGCCTGAGCAGTTACAAAATCTCTCAATAGGCAGGATTATCAAAGTTCAATGTGTAATAATTTGAAGGAATATTTTGTGACTCTAATCTGTCTGTTTTTATTAAATACCAGTGCAAGGGCTGAACACCGGCCCGTGCAAGAACTTTTAGGATGAAAAACGTTTTGGAAGCGAGGAAGTCTATTAATGGGGCACTATTGCAGAATATGCGGGAGAACACGGGCCAATGAGAAGTTTTCCGGAAAAGGACATAAAAATCATGTATGCAAAGATTGCTCCGGCAAATCCGGTAGAGAAGCTAAGAAGAACAGCATAGATAAAAACGCTTTTGGATCTGCAACCACGGTGCTGTTAAAAGATATGCCGATCCAATTGGAAAGCCGATATATCGATGATAATTGGCCTTCTGAAATTGAATTTGAAGAACAAAATATGGATGGTGAAAATGGAGAAGACGTGCCATTTTGAAAGAGGGAACCCTGATGGAAAAAATGACAGAAAAACAGAAGCGGCTCTAAAGAAATGATTTTGCCTCCTGCTGCTCGCTATCTAAAAGACTTAAAGAGAAAACACGCAGTGAGAAATAAGTCCCCCGTCTATTAATGTAAAAAGGAGGAAATTCCTAGTTGAAGACAGGTGAGCTGGATAAAATCGGTCAAGACTATTTGAATAAAAAAAACTACAAGCAAGCAGTCCTTTACTTTCAGAAGGCTTTAAAACAGGAAGAACATCCTGCCATTCGCAACAATCTGGCCTTAGCCCATTACATGGCTGGAAATCCGGAAAAAAGTTTAGACACCCTGAGCTCCAATATTAATCTCGATGCTCCGCCTAACCCATTCTCCCACAGTCTAGCTGCCCAGATCTTTCATAAGTTGGGGCAGGATCATGAAGCCGGCCGACAATTAGACCTTGCCATCAAGTATTTCGAAGATAAGGTTGGTGCCTTTTCTGACAGTCGACGTATCCCGGACGCCTGGGGTGAATATACCGTCGCTATTTTTCATGCTGCAGGAGCACTAAATGAACATCGGCAGGTATATGAACTTTACCGCCGCTGGCAAAATTATCACCGCCACTGGGAGAGCAGTTACCTGGCCGGCGTTGCCGCCTTCAATTTGAAACGCTATCGTCAGGCGGCTAATTGCTGGGCCGAATTATTGCAGAAAGACAATATTTTTGCGGGCATACAACGTTTAGCCCTGGCCGTTGACCAGGGACAAATTCCTCATTTTACCCTGGATTACCGATTAATCGATCAAGACTACATATTATCACTGGTAAACCAGGCAAACAATTCAGGGGCACCGGAGCATTTCCGCCAATTGGCAAACGATAGCACGATACGCCTGTTTTATCTTGCTCTGGCCATCGACGAAGAAAGTCCCCTGGACGAGCGCACTCAATACCTTCGCCTTTTGGTCCGATATGGTGAAAAATGGGGCGAACAGCTGGGACGAAGTTTGCTCCTTTCCTCTACTCTCCATCAGGATTTGAAAATGAACATTATGGCCGCATTGCAGGAGGCAGGATATGTTAAGGCCGGAGAACCCCTTCAGATGTATGCGGATGGGGAGATACGCACAGTTATATATGAGCAATACGATGTCAGTAGCGGTAGCGCCGAAGAAGCAGCTTTTGATCAGGCTGTCATGCTGGTAAAAAGAGGCCAGTTGAAAGAAGCCATACAAATTTTAGAACCACCCTTTGCAGCGGGAAAATTCTATGTACCTGCCATGTTACTGCTGGCCCACCTCAACCACCAAATTGGTTCTATCCAAAAAACAGATAAAATCCTTTATATGCTTCAAGGTATTGCCCACAAGACTCATGATGAGAAGCTGATGCTTAATCTGGTGAGCTTTTACCTGAATATAGGAGACGCATTTATGGCCCGCCGCCAGTTGGAACAAATCCATAGTAGCCAAATTCCACAGGAATTGAGGCAACAAATACTGAAACGTCTGTCTGATCTGGAGATAGAGCGATTATTTCAGCATGAAATGGATCACTACACAGACGATATGAGACATGCCATTGAAGATAAAATCCTGCCAATAAACCCCCGGCTAGCTCGGGGGTTAAAGAACATGCCGGTCGAGTGGATCAACGCCGCTTGCCAGATCTATAACCTGCAGCCCGCACGCCGGAGAGCAGAGCGTGAAAAACAACTAATGCTGCATTTGCAGGAAGAAGAGGTTATGCAGTATATCGTAAATAACATTGAAGAGGATGAACGAAAACTATTGAAATACCTCCTATCCCATGAAGGCTGGAGTCAAACCGGTCCCATCACCCGCAAGTTTGGTTCTATGGAAGGCGACGGATTCTATTGGAATGCCGATGGCCCATATTCTTCGCTAGGTCAGCTCTGGAGCATGGCGCTGGTTTTCGTTGGTCGAGCCACCATAAACAACCGTTTAACGAAAATAGCCAGTATTCCCATAGAACTGCGCCCGCTCCTTACCAGGCTCCTGCCAAGCTAACGGGACGTCAGGTGGCAACCCATTGCCCAGTTCCGGGCCTGTTGATTATCATCCATCATAAATTATCCGTCCTTCCTTTATAGAAGCAAAAGGCGGTCCTGTTGCTTCCTTTGTTCTGAGGTTACATTCTGCCCATGAATAAAAACCGGCAGATTTCAAACAATATTAGCGAATCGATCACTTGCATCAAAGGAGAGTTGAAAATGAAAAATCATCCCGATGACCGCAGCGACAATGTGGAGCGCATACAAACGAACATCGACAATACCCTGCGCAATATCGAGGCGGCTGAAGAAGTGATAGCCGGCACCCCGGACAAAAAGAAGAAAAAAGATCTTAAGGCCAAGAACGAACGCCGCAACGATGCCTTGGATGCCATGCGCCATGAAATCCAGGATGAAGCCCACGACCGCCAAAAGCGGAAAAAGTAGCCGGCCCATCCGACCCATTCAGCAACACTAAGAACACTAAGGGGAAGCCTGCCGATCCTAGTTATCAGGACAGACCTCCCCTCTTTATTTGGCTAGATATATCCGACGTAGGTTTCAACGTGACTGCAACCGGGCGAAGAGCAGGTAGGAGTATACCATGGGAACCAGGGTCATCACCGCAATGGCTCCGAAGAACATCACCGCCGCCCAGGTTGTATTGAAGGGAGATACCACCAGGCATATCAGTCCGCATATCACCCAGAGTTTACCGCCCATGCGGTGGGTGCGCTGCCAGACCTCTTCATTGGCCAGGGTCCAGGGGGTTTTGATGCCCACGAAGTAATTATGCCGGAACTGTCCCATATAGTTGCCGATTATGATAAACAACCCGGCCACCATGGCCTTCACCATCCAGCCTACATCCACCCCGTATCCCAGAGCCACCGCGATGGTCACCCCATACAAGATGGTCATGAATATCACAAACCCCCAGCGCAGAAAGGTATAGGCGCCGCGAAATCTCGCGTAGTTCTCCCGTCGAGGATCGATAACGGGCAATACCAGCATAAGTAGATAGAGGCCCACGATCATCAGAGGAAAAAAGAAGGCCCCGAAAAAACGACCCTGGTAATCATCCACTTCACCCTGTATATTCCAATGGCTGGGCACCTGTTCCGGAAGGTGGGGGTAAACCAGAACGGCAGCCAGCAGCAGCCCGGCCATTACGATCCATACCGGCCATTCAGTTTTCAGGTTATCCCAATTCAGACGGTAGGTGTCGTTCTTTTCCCGGTCCATCCAAATCTCCTCCTTAATAATAGCCTTCCTCTAATTATGAACATACAATCGGGGCAAGGTTACCGAGGTTTCGAGTTCTTTCCTGACTCCCCCGCCACCCCTCGCAGATCATAAAACCAGCCGATCAATTCCTGAAACACGGTGGTATTCAAGGAATAATAGATGTTTTGCCCTTTCCTGACGTCCTGGACCAGGTCAGCCTGTTTCAGGACGTTGAGATGATGCGAGATGCTGGGCTTGGTCATATCAAAACGGCTGGCAATGTCCCCCGCAGTCATGTCCCCATCCTGCAGCATTTTGATTATTTGACGGCGATTAGGGTCGGACAACGCTTTGAAAGCTAGATTGAAGGTCACCAGCAACACCTCCCGCCCAAATGATTAGAGACTTATATAAATATCTAATTTAATTATATTCAGCAGCAGTGTTGAAATCA
>JAAYJY010000154.1 GCA_012522705.1 Syntrophomonadaceae bacterium
CAGCGGCAGGCCATTCCCCCACTTTTCGGCTGATGTCCTCAATGGGAACGGTTTCCATGACTTCGATCTCATTAGCGAAGCTCTCCAGCAAGCGTCCGTAAGTGATGGGCCCAATGCCGGGCAAATACTTGAGGGGGACACGATAATAATAGGGGGGGCGGTAAGTAGGGGGTTGGCGCTGGCAAGGGGCATCCTGGATCATCACTATTCGATCATAGACTCCCATCACCAGGCGCTCGCGCCCACATGCCGGACAGCGGGTCACTGGCGGGGGTTCAGCGGCGATCCGGTCGCAGACCGGACAATAACTGCGGTAATATTTGCCCATACGGGGATGAAGGCCGTAATTGGCGGTTATGCCCCGCCCCCCTATGCCCCATAAAGCCATCCGTAATTCATCAAAATTGTTTTCCCACATGGTCAGGCAGTTATACTCTCGGGCCAGATTGGCGGCCGAATGGGCATCCGAATTGGATAAATAGCTGAAACGACGGGTTTCGGCCAGAGTATCGGCCAAATCGCTGTCCGAACTTAAGCCCAACTCAAGTACCTTTATGTCTTCGATCACGGAGCCCAGTTCCCTGAACAAGGAGTCAGTCCACAAGCCATAGGCACCTTTATGAGGGGTGAAGGCATGAGCCAAGCAGAATACACCTTCCAAGCGCATACATTGGTCAATGATGTCCGCCATTGGTATGTCTGCTTTCTGGGTGGACAGGTTCATATTGGTAACCCAAGGGCCCCAAAACCGCTGCCATCCTCGCAGGGATTCCAGGCCGGGTAGATAAGCTATAACATGGACCCCTTCTCTGGTCTCAACTTCCGCACCGACTACGAGGAGAACGCCGCTGCGGCCCAAGAATCCGCCCCCGTCCAGTTGGCGCAGGTCACCCGCCTGCAGCATGGCCTCGATCTCTGCCACCACCAGCGGGCTGCCGGCATCTACCACCCCCACAATGTTCAATCCCTTGCGGGGGGCATCTGACATCATAATCGACCGCAGGGTCAGACTGCGGGAAGCAGTGATCTTGACGGGCTTGCCTCCAGCCCTGCCGATGTGGATATGAAGATCAGCATATGTTGGTCTATCTTTGTGAATAGGCATATTGTATCCCGATAATGCTTTTTCCGTCAGCGATCTGTCCGGTGAATATCTGCTCGTAGGCTTCACTCAACGGTACCCGCATTGCTTCGATAAACTCGTCCTGATCAGTTTTGGCGGTGCCGGCACTTAGGCCGCTCGCCATAAAAATATGCAGGCATTCATTGGTGAACCCAGGGGTACTGTAATAGGTGAGGATCTTATTCCAATTAGAGGCTCTTAGCCCGGTCTCCTCCTCCAATTCCCGGCGGGCACAATCCAACGGTTCCTCGTCATTCTCCAAGGTTCCAGCCGGGATCTCCAACAGGACCTTTTGCACCGGGTGGCGATATTGCTTCACCAATACAATTTGGTCTTCACTGTCCAACGCCACTATGGCTACTGCCCCGGCGTGCTCAATTACCTCCCGAGTACTCTGCCCGCCGTCAGGCAGTTCCACGGTATCTACCCGCAGATGCACCATACGGCCGGCAAATATCTCCTGGCTGTGCAGGGTCTCTTCTTCTAAATCCATTTGTTTCCGTTCCTTCCGAATATTATCCTCACCCCCTGCATAAACTTGCCATGAGGTGATATGAATGGAGTTATTGATACATGCCAAGGGTTTCCATATCGCGGGTGGATGGCAAGACCTGTTCGCCTTTCTGGCCACCTACCCTCCCGAAACCACCTTGGTGGATTTGGTCCGCTCGCGGCTCAACTGACCGCACTATAGGGACGAGCCAGCTGGGTCCAGGCGCCATGTATATCCGTCGGCGGCTTGCCGGATTATACTGATGATCCAGGCCGTATCGGCAATCAGATCCTCGACGCGGATATACTCGTCTATGGTGTGGACCTTCTTCATACCGATGCCGAGATTGGCGCAGCGGATGCCGGCATCGTTGATAATGCTGGCGTCGCTTCCTCCTCCGGTGCTCTCCAGCCGGGGTGCCACGCCGATATTCTCGGCAGCCCGGAGCGCCAGCTGTACTACCTCTTCCTCCGCCTGCAGAGCCGCTTCCGGGTACAGCAGCACCACCTCGACTTCCGGCTCACCTCCATTGGCGATTACCTCTGCCGTAAATATGCTGCCAAGCTCCTCGGTCAGTTTATCCAACTTGGATCGGTCCAGGCTGCGTGCCTCTCCTTTCACCCGGCAAAAGGGGGCCACGATATTACGGGCCAGTCCGCCTTCGATTACACCGAAGTTGCAGGTGGTATCCGGATCAATGCGTCCACAAGGCATCTTAGCCAGCGCCCGGCCCATAATCTGGATAGCGTTGCGGCCTTCTTCGGGATTCATGCCAGCATGGGCCGCGATTCCCCGTACCCGATATTCTATCTCATTTTGACAGGGAGACTGGACCACAATCGTGCCCGGATCACCCCCGCTGTCCAGCACGAAGCCGATCGGCGCCCCGATTTGTGAAAAGTCGAAGTTTTTTATGCCCAACAGTCCCTGTTCTTCGCTCACCGTAAACAGAATTTCCAGGGGTGGATAATCCATGCGGTTCTCGATTATTACCCTGATCGCTTCCAATAGAGCGGCGACCCCGGCCTTATCGTCCCCGCCCAGTATGGTTGGGCCGGCACTCCTGATAATTTGATGGCCATCCAACTGGGCCAATTCACCTTTGATGTTATGACCGGGCACCACCGTATCCATATGCGCCGACAGTAATAGCGGAGGGCGATTCATGGTGCCGGGCAGCTTAAACAACAGGTTGCCGGAATCTCCGCCGAGTCGCTGACCGGCGTCATCCTCAACACCAGCAAAACCAAGTTCATCAAACCTGGCTTGAAGATAGTCCCGATAGGACGCTTCGTGTCCGGATACAGAGTCTATGGCAATCATCTCCAGGAAGCCGTCGATCAATCTCTCCTGACGGATTGGATACTTCTCAGAATAGCTCATCACGCTTGCCCAGCCCCTTTCTTCTCTCCTGCAGCACTACAAATCCGCCCGGCCGTTTATATCTCACTGATTGTATCTCCGCCATAATGGATAGGGCGATCTCCGCTGCTATATGGCCTCCAATATCCAAGCCGATGGGTACATGAACTCTCTCCAGCCATTGCGGGGGGACCGATATCGCTTCCAATACGGCATAATATGCAGTCACTTTACGTCTGTTGCCCAACGCGCCAACGTACCTGACCGGAGAGCCGGCCAGTTCACACAAAGCCGCCAGGTCAAATTCATGGTGACTGCTGGTCAGCACAACGCTGGTGGTTTCCGTAATAGGACAACTCTTAAGCAGGCTGATAACGTCGTCTCCCAGCAGCAGCTGGCTGGCCTCTGGAAACCTTTGCCGGTTCAGGGTCTTTTCCCGGTTGTCGATGACTGTTATCTTATAGCCCAATATCACCGCTATTCTATATACATTCCAGGCAACATTGCCCGAGCCCACGATTATCAGGCTCTCGCCGCCATCAATGGTTTCAGCCTTCAACCAGTCTGCCCCCCATTAATTGGTACCCGTCCTTCAATAACTTGGTACCCGTTCTCCTAACTGTTTGGTGTCTGTCCATTCTCCCTCGCCTTATCACATAATACCATAACCATCCCGAATCCCCCTGCCCGGTCCTGTACCCTCCGCCAGCACATTTCTAGGTTAACCTGAAAGGGTTATAGGCAACCCCATAATCATAGGTGTCGACACCTTCCCTTTTCTTGAGATAGCCGACTACGGCATAGGTAAGCGGGGTGGCCAGCACCTCATAAGCTACTTTCCAGCCATACTGTGCCAAAACCATACCCATGAAAATATCAGGGGAGTACAATCCCCAGAAAGCGATAACCATAAAGACAGTGGTGTCAATAGCTTGACCTACGAAGGTGGAACCGATAGTCCGAGTCCATAGCCATCTTCCCCCCGTAGCCAGTTTCAAACGGGACAGGATTACAGAATTAGAAAACTCACCGGCAAAATAAGCCAGCAGGGAGGCCAGCACTATTCGCGGAGCAAAACCCAATACGGTACGGTAGGCGTTTTCGTGCTCAAAGAAGGAGGGACTGGGCAAAGATACTACCAGTATAAAAACCAGGGCCATGAGCAAGTTGGCCGCAAAACCCAGCCATATGGTAAGGCGGGCTCTTTTGAAGCCATACACTTCGGTGAGAACGTCCCCAAAAATATAGGTTATGGTGAAAAGAAACAGATCGGCAGTCAGAGTCATGGAACCCAATTGCACCAACCGCCCTGTCACAACATTACTGAGCAACAGACAGGTTATAAATAGGCTGGTGATGGCTAGATAGGGTATGGAGATTGCCGGGGGGATTGCCGATTCCATTCTGTCAGGCATAGATATTAGGGCCTCCTTGTTTTGTTAAGGCGGGTAATCGCGACCGCCGTTATTATTTTTTCAATTTGTATTATACCATATACCAGATACTATCGTTGCTGTACTCCTCGCCAAGATCCTACCGTCCGCCTAGGGTCCATTGCGGTTAGGCCCGGGGGAACTTCGTCGATAATTCATGATTGCCGCGTTATCTCAACCTCCCACAACCAGGTTTTTTCATGCCAAAACCCCCGTTACTCGATCCCTGGATCAAATAAGGGGGGTTGGCGGTTTTTCTGTATATGCAAGCGCCAGGACAGTGGACTTTAATATTGGGTATCCTTTGCACAGCTGTCTGGACAGCTAACTCACTTTGCTGGCCAGCCTTATTTTATCAGCGATTATGGCAATAAATTCAGAATTGGTGGGTTTACCCTTCTCTCCATTGATGGTGTAACCGAAAAACTTGTTGATGCGGTCGACATCGCCCCGATCCCAAGCCAGCTCGATCGCGTGGCGAA
>JAAYJY010000155.1 GCA_012522705.1 Syntrophomonadaceae bacterium
CAGATACAACGGTAGCAAATGATGATTCCTCAATACCCAGCATATCCAGTAGCCTGGTGATGAATCTCAGCCCCAATCCAATAACAAAATCAGCTCAATATCTTAATGTCGATTTGAAAGGTAGTGCCCTCAACAAGGGCGACCAAATTACACTTGAGATTTTCAATATCAAAGGTCAATCCATCTTGAATGAGACCTATCAAGCTCAGACCGGACCCAGAACGCTTCAGATATCGACCTCTTCTTTCAGTAACGGCGTCCATATCTGCCGGGTCACCAGCGGTCAAAACAAAACAATAAGCAAATTTACCGTTATCAAATAGGAGGTAACATGAAAAAAGCTTGTTTAGCCGCTTTCATAACAGTGCCTTGCGTATTGGCACAAACAACAAAACCCAAACAAGGGAGGATTAAATGAAACACACAATTATTTGCATTCTGATTCTGTTGCCTATATTGGCATCCAGCCTGAATGCTGTAAACCAGATGCCTTTGGCGTTCACTATATGGGGAGACCAGGATTATGACCATTTTGGAGATAAACTGGCATCTTTGGATTTCAATGGCGATGGATATGATGATCTGGTGGTGCTGCAATCGTGGTGGGTGCCGGATAGCATTTACGTAAATCTCCACATCACGCAACCCCAGGGCAGAAATTATGGCAGGATTCTCTTTTACTATGGGGGTCCTGATTTTGATGACGTCCCCGATTTTGTGATCGAGGGCACGCGCCCTTATCAATTTCATTTATCGAATAATTTTAT
Source organism: Syntrophomonadaceae bacterium (assembly GCA_012522705.1). Classification (GTDB taxonomy): domain Bacteria; phylum Bacillota; class Syntrophomonadia; order Syntrophomonadales; family Syntrophomonadaceae; genus PHAA01. The sequence continues at coordinate 768 of JAAYJY010000155.1, forward strand.
GTACAGACTTGGTGATGTCAATGGAGATGGCTATGAAGACTTAGGGATAGTTGAACACTTTCCGAAACGCTTTGATATCTTCTTCGGAGGCAGCAATCCCGCGACCACACCGGGATATACCCTTGATCTGGAAGACCCATCAATAGATCAAGTTAATTTCTATGGATTAGGAGATATCAATGGTGACGGATATGATGATTTTGGGCTTTGGACTTATCCCATCACCCCCGGCTCATACACGGGCTTTATGTCCATCATCATGGGTGGTTCCTTTGAGCAGATCATCATCGACAATACGATAGGATACGATGCAAGCGGATTGCACGGCATCGGAGATATCAATAATGATGGCTATGACGATTTTTGTTATACAATATTTCGTTATAGCCCATATCCTACTCGACTTCACCGCAAGATTATCTACTATGGTTCTCCGCTTCTAGATCTGGAGGATCCACTCATTTTAGTACCGGATTGTCAAGAGGCTGCCGTGCTTGTAGCCAAGGCGGTCGGTGATGTCAATAACGACGGTTATGATGATTTTATCGGATTGATAACCAGTTATGGACAGAGACTCTGGTTGGGGGCAGATACGATTGATCAGAATTACGACATCCTGCTCATTCCGAATTGGGCCGGTCACGCCTTCGATCATTGCACCGTGTGTGGCGATTTTAATGGCGATGGCTATAGCGACATAATCGCTGCAGATATTCATCTTGAACGTGCGGCTTTATGGTTGGGCGGCAGCAACATGAATGGGGTTCCGTACCTGATTCTATATGCACCATCAAGTGGACTCAAGTTTGGTATCAGCATGGCAAGTGGAGATTTTAATGGCGATGGTTATGATGACGTAGTTATCGGTGAACCCAGCCTCAGTGATGACTGGTTTAAGGGTTCGGTTCATGTGTATTACGGCAACGGTCAACTCACCGATACAACCACATCGGTGAATGATGAGATAAATCCACCGCAGGTGGGCAATTGGAGTTTTAAGATCATCCCCAATCCATCGCCGCAAGGCTCCAAGCTCAAAATCAAGTTTATCGGAACCGGATATGACAAGCTGGTCAATACCGAGCTACGTATCTATAATATCAAAGGTCAGCTTGAGCATAGACAGGATATCTCTGCAGGCTCTATCAAAAGCGGAGAACTGACTATAGAGCGGGTTCACCTCGCCAGGGGAATTCACTTTGCATCCGTCTATGAAGACGGGCAAAAGACCAAGACCCAAAAAATCACGATTAAATAAGGAGCAATCATGAAATCAAGACTTGGCTTTTGGCTGGCAACAGCAATCCTTATAGTGGCTGGTGCTTTGCCAGCCTTGCATTCAGACAAGTTTATAATCGGGGCTTATTCCAGTATCATAAACTTTCAGGCTACCGGTGATGCCAACTCCGGAACCATCGCCGATTCCATCGCTACCAAAGCCCAGGAAGCGGGATTCAATGCCTTGATCTGCAAATCAGCTTATGAAATCTCTGAAGACAACACAACCTCAAGGTTCGTTACCCTCAACAACAATAATCTTGATGCTATTCACGAGGATTGGATTTTTTATCCAAACCCCGATCCCCATCAGGAAAAGTATGGTTATACTGCCCTCTCGTCTGGAATCGACATGAAGTTTGAAGCAGAATATGCAAATGCCCTGAATGTAAACCATGATGACCAAAATAGTGACACCTTCTTCTACATGTCTGCTGCCGCTACGCGGGTAGGTAACCATGAATATCACCTTTCTTACAGCAACAAAAACTACTGGAGTGTGCCTGACGGCAGCAGCGGCTATGCCTATCGGGATATAAGCTACCGATGGTCAAACGGTGACAGCTACTATGACCGGGTGGGCAAGGAATTCATGTTTTTGGGAGAGACTACAAATAATGTGAGTATTGTCAACAACAACACCCTCAACATCAGATTTGTGTTTCGAGCAGATGGTTTGGAGGCATACGACTATTCTGATACCCTGGCGGTATTTAGTTTTGTAACATACTCTGGTATGACTACTCAATCTTCTATTCCAGATACCCTCTTCTTCTATCATCCTTCTTCCTCCAATGCCATCAGAAGCTTTGCTCTTACAAAAAGTGTTTATGAGACCCTGGCAGTTATTGATATATCTACGGGGTGCAAAGCATTGGAATTTCAATTTCCCCTCCAAGACGATGCCCAATCACAGCGTCACACTTTGGCAAGCCAGGGGCTTATCTCATCTTCTGGGTTTAATATGCAACTTAGCAAGAGCCTCAACCCCTGGCTGTATTGGAATGGACGGGGTAATCTGAAGCTGGATTACGTGGAGTATTACGACGACATTTTTGCCAACTACACCGCTAATCCTGAGCGGCTTAGCAAACTGCGCAGTTATACAGATGTTGCCAACCTCAGACACTTCCAGGGATTGGATGAGCCCAAAGCCCCCAATTTTGAGTCATTTAATAAGCTAAAAAGATACCTACAGACGACATTTCCGGTGGATGAAAGATACCTTGTGGCTGCCATCAACCTCGATCACAGCAACCTCATCAAACCAGACACAAACCCTTATCGCCTGCCAATATCATACCTTGACCATGTAAATCCCCGAAAGATAATGATTGATGTGTATCCTTTTACCGGGGAATACATTAGGTGGAATGACGCAAACCTTAGTAATTTCGTGCAGAATTTCCTGACCAAGGTGTGCGCGGAATACCAGCATTTCCGCGAACATGTGGATGCCAATACAGATCTTATATTTATCCCCCAAACCTTTGGAGATTACTCTCATGATGTGAATAAATGGATATACCTGTTACCTCCAGCCAAGACGGCAAGGTGTTTGCAATTACTCCCCTTGTGTTATAAACCAGATGGGGTTGTATCTTTTAAGTTTGATTCAACTATCCCGAACCCTCTAAGTGCAAGAGTTCATTATGCTTTGGCATGGCGTAATAAGAATACTGCCGAATTAAGACTACAGCCTCAATATTATGAGGTACAGGAAGCCAATAGCAAGTTGAGTTGTTATGGTCCAATAGTGAGGTCTCTATCTTGGATAGATTCTCAGACCATAAATACAGATATTACTTCGGTGCATAATGTGCTTTATCTTGACAGTTTACGAGTCATTTACCAAGAGAATGATCCCCACTATCAGGGCTATATACAAGCTGGATTCTATACAAATGACAGCGATTCCTGTTTTATTATGTGCGTTAATCGCAGAACGGATCATGCACTTACTGATGAAGGTAATCTTAACACGGTAGCACCTGAAGACTATAACAGTCCCAATATATCAATACCTCATGAATCCCAAACTCTATGTATCGTGCCCAGCCCAGCCGCTCACACACTCTATGGCACTCATTTAGCTCTTTTTGATACTTTTGATGATTCTATCGCTCTTTCGGAATCAGGAAAGATCAACGTAGATATTGATCCAGGAGATGGCAGGTTACTCCAAATGTGTTCCACATTACCCGCGCTTGTCACGAACAATACAGATATTAAGAACATCGCATATCTATCAGGTTCGATTACCATCGACCAAGGGGCAGAAGTCACCATTCATCCTGGCACAAAAACTAAGATCTTTGCCAATTCCACCATTTTAGTGACGGGCGGTTCCACTCTGAATATTAGTGGTAATGTGGATATAGCAGACAGTGTATCGATTATCGTAGAGAGCGGTAGCAACGTTATATTTAACGATGCAACCTGTAATTGGGGTGTGGATTCTTATTTACAGGTTGATGATTCTGGGATCACTGCCACCAATACTATACTTCAGAACGCTACAACTGGGAATACTTGGCGAGGTCTTCGAATCACCAATGCCGATACTATTGATATGACAAACACAACGATAACCGGAGCGAGAAGCAATGAAGTGACGAATTCCCAAGTACAGTTAACTGATTGTAGGTTCAATATCCCAAATTGTGGGTCGGGATTAACAATTACAAATTCTCTTCCAAGTCATAGTGTTAGGATTACTTCTACCGTTGGCGACAAAGGTTTTTATTCCATGGGAGCC
>JAAYJY010000156.1 GCA_012522705.1 Syntrophomonadaceae bacterium
GGCCTGCTGGGCTGATGGACATCAACCACCGGGCAGTTTCCTACCATAATAAAAGGAATGAACGTTAATCTGCGCCAGGAGGTGGAGCGGTTGGTCCACGAGGTGTGGGAATGGGTCGTTTATTGATTACCAGATCTGCTTGCGATCCGGGTCATTCAAGAACAGGTATAGGATCAACAGGCCGCCCCCGATGACGATGGCCATGTCGGCCACGTTGAAGACCGGAAACCAGCCGATGCTGAAAAAATCCCGCACGGCACCGTAACTCCAGCGGTCGATAAGGTTGCCGATGGTGCCCCCCACGATCAACCCCATCGCATATTGCACCCAAGCTGGGACTTCATAGGTCAGATGAACATAGATCATTATACAAACAATAAGCACGGCCATGATCAGGAACAACCAGGACTTGCCTTGCAAAACCCCGAAGGCCGCCCCTCGATTCATGACGAAGGTGAGGCTGAAAAGATTGTGGATGAGCGGAATGCTGTCACCGGGATTAAGCAAATCCATGATACGGATCTTGCTGAATAGGTCTAGTATAATGATTGCCGCGATGGTCGCCCAGAAGCGCAAGATAAGATTCCTCCTGTTTGGCTGCTGACATTGTGGGGGTGGTGCTGAAGCCTATTGTATTATAGTTTATGCCGTCGGATTGTGCCATACCATAGCAGCTTAACTTTACCAACCCATCCGGGTCGTTTATAATTTAAGCGTTTAAAAATAATGCCGGGAGGTCGTCATGCAATCAATAATTAGAGACATCGGGCTGGCTGCGGCTGGCTACCATAAATTGGAGTGGGTCCAAAACCATATGCCGGTATTGAATCGTCTCAAGCAGGAATTCGAGCAAGCCCAACCCCTGGCCGGAAAAACGGTAGCCTGCTGCCTGCACCTGGAGGCCAAGACCGGCTATCTGCTGCAAACCTTGCAGGCCGCCGGGGCGCGAGTCATAGCCTGCGCCAGCAATCCCCTTTCCACGCAGGATGATGTGGTGGCAGCCCTGGTCGACTCCGGGATAACTGTTTTTGCGGTTCATGGTGAAAGCCTGGCCGACTACCGCCTTTACCTGGAAAAAACCCTGGATTGCCTGCCCGACGCCATTATCGACGATGGGGCTGACCTGATCACCCTGCTGCACAAGGAAAGACAGGAACAGGCCTGCGGCATCATAGGTGGCTGCGAGGAGACAACCACCGGCATCGTCAGACTCCGTTCCATGGATGAAGATGGGACTTTGCTCTTCCCGATGATGGCGGTCAACGATGCCTACATGAAATACCTGTTCGACAACCGTTATGGAACCGGGCAATCAGTCTGGGATGGGATAAACCGCACCACCAACCTGGTGGTGGCGGGGAAAACAGTGGTGATAGTCGGTTACGGCTGGTGCGGCAAAGGCGTGTCGCTGCGGGCCAAAGGCTTGGGCGCCAAGGTTATCGTGACCGAGATCGATCCAATCAAGGCTAATGAAGCCATCATGGACGGTTTCCATGTAATGCCCATGGGCCAGGCAGCGGCGCGGGGAGACATCTTCATTACCGTAACCGGCAACATCAACGTGATTCGCCGGGAACACATGCAATTGATGCCGGATGGAGCTATCCTGGCCAATGCCGGCCATTTCGATGTAGAGATATCCAAACCCGACCTGAGTCAACTGTCCGTATCCAGCCGGGTGCTGAAGAATAATATCGAAGAATTCGTCCAGGCCGATGGCCGCCGAATATATCTGCTGGCCGAAGGCCGGTTGGTCAACCTGGCCGCTGGCGACGGCCACCCCGCCGAAGTCATGGACCTCAGCTTCTCTCTGCAGGCCCTGTCTTTGCTCTATGTAATCAGAAATCGTCCCGAGCTGGGTTGCCATGTATACAA